>NZ_JBEPCJ010000159.1:0-13460 GCF_040299565.1 Spirillospora sp. NPDC000708 | reverse complement strand
CACCCCCACCCCCCGACCCGGGCTTGGTCCGGCGGGTGCCCGGCGGCACAACGCCGTTGACGTGGGATGCCCCGGGGGCCGAGCAGCCGCCGGGCGTCGCGCGGTCAGACCGCGAACGCCTCCTCGATGACGTCCAGCCCCTCGTCGAGCAGGTGCTCCGGGATGACCAGCGGCGGCAGGAAGCGCAGCACGTTGCCGTACGTCCCGGCGGTCAGCACCAGCACGCCGCGGGCGTGGCAGCGGCGCGCGATCTCCGCGGTCAGCTCGGGGTCGGGGTCCTTCGTACCGGGCCTGACCAGCTCGATCGCGATCATCGCGCCGCGGCCCCGCACGTCCCCGACCGCCTCGTGCTTCGCCGCGAGCGCGCGCAGCCGGGGCAGCATGGTCTCCCCGATCCGCCGGGCCCGCTCGGTGAGCTTGCCCTCCTCGATCTCCTCCAGCACGGCGAGTGCCGCCTCGCACGCGAGGGGGTTGCCGCCGTAGGTGCCGCCGAGCCCGCCGCCGTGCACCTTGTCCATGATGTCGGCGCGCCCCGTGACGCCCGCCAGCGGCAGCCCGCCCGCGATGCCCTTCGCGGTGGTCACGATGTCCGGGACGATCCCCTCGTGCTCGCAGGCGAACATGTCGCCCGTCCGCGCGAAGCCCGTCTGCACCTCGTCGGCGATGAACAGGATCCCGTTCGCGCGGCAGAACTCCGCGATCGCCGGCAGGAACCCCGGCGCCGGCACGATGAACCCGCCCTCGCCCTGGATCGGCTCGACCAGCACCGCCGCCACGTTCGACGCGCCGATCTGCTTGCTGATCTGGTCGATCGCCTGCGCCGCCGCCTCCGGGCCGCAGTTCTCCGGCCCGGTCGGCCACCGGAACGGGTAGGCGAGCGGCATCCGGTACACCTCGGGCGCGTACGGGCCGAACCCCTGCTTGTACGGCATGTTCTTCGCGGTCAGCGTCATCGTCAGCAGCGTCCGGCCGTGGTAGCCGTGGTCGAACGCCACGACCGCCTGCCGGCCCGTCGCGTACCGGGCGATCTTGACGGCGTTCTCCACCGCCTCCGCGCCGCTGTTGACCAGGATCGACCGCTTCTCGTGGGCGCCGGGCGTGATCCGGTTCAGGTTCTCGCACACCGCCACGTACGACTCGTACGGCGCCACCATGAAGCAGGTGTGGGTGAACCGGTCCGCCTGCTCCTTCACCCGCGCGGCGACCCGCGGATTGGCGTTGCCGACGCCCGTCACCGCGATGCCGGAGCCGAAGTCGATCAGCGAGTTGCCGTCCGCGTCGACGACCACCCCGCCGCCCGCGTCCGTCACGTACACCGGCAGCACGCTGCCGACGCCCGGCGCCACCGCCGCGGCGCGGCGCTCCTGCAACTCCCGGGACCGCGGCCCCGGGATCTCGGTCACGACGCGTCGCTCCTGCGGCAGGCGCTCGCCGCCGCTCAGGTTCTGGCTGGTCATGGCGCGAACATAAGCCGAACGGCCCCTACGATGAACCGTACGGGACGGCGAAATCCGTCCAAAGATTTGGACGCGCTGAACACAAGAGGGCCGAACACGGGACGGAGGGGTCCGGGTGCCGCCGACGCTGGCCGCCGTGGCGGCCCTCCCCCAGCTCGGCCTGCGCTCCCTCACCGGCGCCCTGCCGGACGCGCCCGTCGTGTGGGTCGCGGTCAGCGAGCTGGAGGACCCGACCCCGTTCCTGGAGGGCGGCGAGCTCGTCCTCACCACCGGCATGCGGCTCACCCCCGGCGGCGCCGCCGGCTACGTCGACCGGCTCGTGGGACGGGGCGTCGCGGGGCTCGGCTTCGCGGTCGGCGTCATCCACCCCGACGTCCCGCCCGAACTGCTCGCCGCCGCCCGCGACCGGGGCCTCGCGCTGCTGGAGGTGCCGCGCCCCACCCCCTTCATCGCGATCGGCAAGGCGGTCTCGCGGATGCTGGCCGCCGAGTGGTACGAGGACGTCACCCGCGCCTTCCAGGCCCAGCGGGAGCTGACCCGCGCCGCGCTCACCGGGCCGGGCGCGCTCGTGCGGCGGCTGGCGCGGCTGCTCGGCGGGTGGGCGCTGCTGCTCGACGCGTCCGGCGCGGTCCGGCACGCCGAGCCCGCCGCCGCCCGCGGCCGCGCCGCCGACCTCGCCCCCGAGCTGGCCCGGCTGCGCCGCCGCCCGGCCTCGGGGTCCTCCCCCGCGAGCATGGCGCTCGCCGGGCCGGACGACCACGTCGTCCTGCAGCGGATCGGGCTCGGCGGGCGCCCGCGCGGGTTCCTCGCCGTCGGGACGGACGCGCCGCTCCCGCACGCCGCGCACACCATCGTCGGCGCGGCGGTCGCGCTGCTCACGCTCCAGTCGGAGACGCCCCGCACCGGCCGGGACGCGCGGGCCGCGCTCGCGGCGCTGCTCGCCGGCCTCCCCGCCGCGGGCCCGGCCGTGCCGGACGGGCCGGTCCGCGTCCTGGCCTGCGCGGGCCGCGCCGCCGTCCGCGACGCGCTGGAGGCGGACCCCGCCGGGGAGCGCTGCCTGGCGGCGCCGCTCGCCGACGGCACGATGGTGATCGTCCCGGACGAGGCGGCCGAGGCGGTGACGGCGCTGCTCGCCGGCACCGGCCCCATCGGCGTCAGCGGCCCCGCCGGGACCGAGGCGGGAGCCGGGGCCCTCGCGGGGGCGCTGCGGCAGGCGGAGGACGCGCTGGCGGCGGCGCGGCGCGCCGGGCGGCCCGTCCTGCGGCACGCGGACCTGCCGGGGCAGGGCGTCCTCGGGCTGCTGGAGCCGGCGGCCGCGCGGGCGTTCGCCGCCGCGCTGCTCGCCCCGCTCCAGGCCGAGGACCTGATCGGCACGGTCCGCGCCTACGTCGCCGCCAATGGCCAGGGCGAGGCCGCCGCGCGGGCGCTCGGCGTGCACCGGCACACCCTGCGGTCCCGGATGCGCAAGGCCGCCGAGCTGCTGGGCCGCGACCCCGACGATCCCGCCGCCCGCGCCGAGCTGTGGATCGCACTGGCCGTCACGGACAACGACGGCGGTCCGATTGGCCGTCCTGGAGACTCCCCATCCGGCGCGCCGGAGATAGCGTGAGGTCATGAACGTGACCCCATTCTGGCTGGCCGGTCGCCCCGAGACCGGTGACGGTGAGCTGACCGTTACGCACCCCTACGACGGCCGGGTGGTCGGGACGGCCGCCGTGCCGACGCCCGCACAGGTGGAGGAGGCGGTCGCGGCGGCCGACGCGGTCCGCAAGCGGGCGGCGGCGCTGCCGCTGCACGTGCGCGCCGAGGCCCTCGCGCACGTGTCCGCGCGGCTCGCCGAGCGCGCCGAGGAGGTCGCCCGGCTGATCACCGCCGAGAACGGCAAGCCGCTGCTGTGGGCGCGCGGCGAGGTGACCCGCGCGATCTCCACGTTCCGGTTCGCCGCCGAGGAGGCCCGCCGGTTCAGCGCCACGACGCAGCGCCTGGACACCGACCCCGCCGCCGAGGGGCGGATGGCCTACATCACCCGCGTGCCGAAGGGCCCGGTGCTCGGCATCTCGCCGTTCAACTTCCCGCTGAACCTCGCCGCGCACAAGATCGCCCCGGCGATCGCGGCGGGCACCCCCATCGTGCTGAAGCCGGCGCCCGCCACGCCGCTGTCGGCGCTGCTGCTCGGCGAGCTGCTCGCCGAGACCGGCCTGCCCGCCGGGATGTTCTCCGTCCTGCCGGTCCCGAACGACCGCGCCTCCGCGCTGGTCGACGACCCGCGGCTGCCGATCGTGTCGTTCACCGGGTCCGTCCCCGTCGGCTGGGCGATCAACGACCAGGTGCCGCGCAAGCACGTCACCCTGGAGCTCGGCGGCAACGGCGCCGCGGTCGTGCTGCCGGACGCCGACCTCGACTGGGCCGCCGAGCGGATCGGGCTGTTCTCCAACTACCAGGCCGGGCAGAGCTGCATCGCCGTCCAGCGCGTCTACGTCGACCGGTCGGTGTACGAGGAGTTCGTGCCGAAGCTCGTCGAGCGGGTCGGTTCCCTCGTCACCGGCGACCCGTGGGACGACAAGACACAGGTCGGCCCGCTGGTCAGCCAGGACGCCGCCGAGCGCGTCGAGTCCTGGGTGGACGAGGCCGTCGCGGCGGGCGCGAAGGTCCTGGCGGGCGGCACCCGCGAGGGCGCGACCTACGCCCCGACCGTCCTCGCCGACGTCCCGGCGGACGCGAAGGTGGCGCGCGAGGAGGTCTTCGGCCCGGTCATGCTGGTCCAGCCCGTCGACGGCGTGGACGAGGCGTTCGCGCTGGTCAACGACTCGAAGTTCGGCCTGCAGGCGGGCGTGTTCACGCGGAACCTCGACATCGCGTTCCGCGCCCACCGCGAGCTGGACGTGGGCGGCGTCGTCATCGGCGACGTCCCGTCCTACCGCGCCGACCAGATGCCCTACGGCGGCGTGAAGGACTCCGGCGTCGGGCGCGAGGGCCTGCGGTCGGCGATGGCCGACTACACCGAGGAGAAGGTCATGATCCTCACCGGGCTGCCCCTCTGATCATCACCCGCTCGGGCCCGTCCCCGCCGGGGCGGGCCCGTTCGCTCGCGGGCGGGCGGCCGCCGGGCTAGAGGAGGCCGGTGCGCAGCGCTCCGGCCGCCTCGGCGAGGGCCTCCTGGAACCGCCCGCCGAGCCCCCACATGTTCGCGAACCCGTGGATCAGGTCCTCCTGCCGCCGCACCGCGACCGGCACCCCGGCCTCCCGCAGCCGCGCGCCGAACGCCTCGCCCTCGTCGCGCAGCGGGTCGAACCCGGCGGTGACGAGGTAGGTGGCCGGGAACCCGCTCAGGTCTTCCGCGAGCAGCGGCGACGCCTTCGGGTCGGTGCGCCGCTCCACGTCCGGGCAGTAGTGGTCGCTGAACCAGACCATGTCGGCGTCGGTCAGGTAGAAGCCGTCGGCGAACAGCTCCCGGGACCGCCGCCGCACCGACATGTCGGTGGCCGGGTAGAACAGCAGCGCGAAGTCCGGCCTGCGGTCCGCGAACGCCCCGACGACCGCCGCGAGGTTCCCGCCCGCGCTGTCGCCGCCGACCGCGACCGCCTCCGGCGACGCGCCGAGCGCCGCCGCGTTCCGCACCGCCCATGCGTACGCCGCGAGCGCGTCGTCCGCCGCCGCCGGGAACCGGTGCTCGGGGGCGAGCCGGTAGTCCACCGACAGCACCCGCACCTCCGCGTTCACCGCGAGGTACCGGCAGACCGAGTCGTGGGTGTCGATGTCGCCGATCACCCAGCCGCCGCCGTGGAAGAACACCAGCAGCGGCGACCCCTCCGCCAGCCCCTTCGGCTCGTACAGCCGCGCCGGGATCCGGTCCGCGGCGGTCAGGTCCCGCGTCCGGACGGGCCGCTCCGGCAGCCGGTTGATGTACTGCTGCCCGAGGGCGAGGCCCTGCCGCGCCTCCGGCACCGTCGCCCCGGTGAGGCTCGCGCCCTCCAGGCGCGTCATCAGCAGGAGCAGTTGCGCGTCCAGCGCGAGCCGCTGCCCGTCGCGCACCACCGGCCGCCCGGCGATCAGCCGCCGCACCGGACCGGGGAGCGCGAACACGGCGCGGAGCACGGCGCCCGCGACCGACGGCGGGATCTTCTCGGCGAGCTGCGGCATCGACCCTCCAACCACTCGGACGTTCCGGACACCGTACTCCCCGACCCCCCATCCGGCCGAATATGGTTCGGTCCACGATGGACCCCCGCAAGTCGGGCCGGGCAGATCTTCCGGCGGGCGGTGGCCGGGCTCCCCCGCCGCGCGGCACGTGACGGCGGAAACCCCGTGCAGGTAAGGGGTTCTGGCGGACCGACGGGATGGCTAGGATCATCGCGGCCGGGTGGCGGAGCGTGACTGGGGCGGGCGGATGCGGCGTTTCTGGAAGGTGCTCACGGGCTACGTCGACGTCGCCGTCGCGTTCGTGCTGGCCGTGGTCATCCTCGGCCTGAACGTCACCGGCATCGCGTCCACCAGCGTGGTGCAGAGCGCGACGATGGCGACGCTCGCGGTCGTGTCGATCGTGCTGCTGCGCGACCGGGCGCGCGGCGACACCCGCGGCGAGACCGTGCAGCGGTCCGTCGACGCGCTGGCGGACGGCCTGCGCCGGCAGCCGGACGTCCAGGTCGTCAGCGGCACCGAGTGCAACCGGGTGCTCGCCGAGGCGCGCCGCGACACCCGGGTGTGGTGGTTCCGCGGCGCGACCGGCGCCTACGTGCGGGCGGTGACGCTCCCGGAGTGCGTGGCCGCCGCGCGGCCGTTCCGGCGCAAGCTGGAGTTCCGGCTGGAGATCCTCGACCCGATGGACCCGGAGCTGTGCGGCCGGTTCGTCGGCCTGCACCAGCGGCTGGCGACCGCGCGGGACGCGCCCGAGCAGAGCTGGTCCGTCGAGGAGACCCGGCGCGAGCTGTTCGCGACGATCCTGGCCGGGTGCTGGCACCAGCAGCGCTACGAGATGCTCGACATCGACATCCGGCTGTCGTCGGCGTACTCGCTGCTGCGCTACGAGATGGCGACCGGCTGCCTGGTCTTCACCCAGCGCGGCCCCGAGTTCCCCGCGCTGGTCATCAACAGCGGCACGCCGACGTACCAGTGCTGGGAGTCGGAGCTGCACGTCAGCTTCCAGCAGGCCAAGCGGCTTCCGCTGGACACCGTCAAGCACCTGCGGCTCGGCGAGCGGCCCACGCCGGAGGAGATGCGGCGGGTGTTCCTCGGCCTCGGCATCGAGCTGCCCGCCGACTACACCGAGACCGACCTGGAGGAGATCCGGCGGCTGGCCCTGGAGGCCGGCGACCCCTACGCGTAGCGGCGGCGGCCGACCGCGCGCGCAAGGACCGGAGGCGGTCAGGGCCGGGCGGGCGGTCAAGGTCGGTGGGCGGTCAGGGCCGACGGGCGGTCAGGGCCGGCGGCGGGACGCCCAGGCTTCCTCGAACATCTCGTGGAGAGGGCGCGGGGGCAGCAGGCGCGTGAACGGGCCGCTGACGCTCCTGCCGCGGACCTCCCTGGCGCCGTGGGCGGCGAGCTTCGCGGCCTCCACGGGGAGTTCGGGGGCCTTGAGGACGGTCCATTCGCCGGGGACGAACGCGGTGCGGCCCGCGCGGGGGCGCTTGTCCTGCTGGACGAGGGCGCGGTCCACCAGCTCCGCCTGCGCCGCCTTGTGCCGGGCGGCCGTCCAGCCGTTCCACCGGCGGACGTTGCGGTCGGTCGGGCGGACGAGGGTGAGCAGTTGCAGGTAGAGGACGGCCGCGTCCTCGCTCGTGCCGGTCTCCGCGGCGGCCTCGGCGACCAGGTCCGGGACGCTGAGCAGCGGGTTCGCCTCGTACCCTCCGGGCGGGACGGGGGTGGCGGCGGCGCGGGCCACCATGCGGCCGACCGCTTCGGTGCGCACCACGGTGCCCTCGACGCTCCGGAGCAGGCGGTCCAGTCCGTGGTCGGCGCAGAGGCGTTCGAGGCGCGCGCGGGCGGCCCGGTCGGCGAGCGCCGACGGGCGCAGGATCACGTGCGCGAGCGACGGCCGGCCGTCGACGATCAGCAGGCCGTCGTCGAAGGCGAGCGCGTCGCCGTCCGGCCCGTCGGACACGCCGTCGCGGGTCGCTCTGCGGACGGGGTGGACGTCCGGCCCGAACAGGTCCCTGCGCCGCTCGGCGTCGCCGAGGGAGCAGAGCCCGAGCGGGAGCAGCAGGCCGGGGGCGGCCAGCCGCGCCCTCAGCCGTGCCGCGAGGTCGGGCGCGCCGGAGACCGCCGGGTCGCCGACGGGACGTTCCGTCAGCGCCCACACCAGCACGGACGCGAGCGGGACGTACGGGTCGTGGTCCATCCGCCGCCGGTTCGCCGTGCCGTCGGACGCAAGGGTGTGGACGCCGATGCCGTACGGCTCGTAGTCGGCGACGACGCAGGTCAGGTCGGCGGCGGCGGCGATGGGGGACGCGGCCGGGTCGGCGAGGGCGGCGGCCCAGGTGTCCGGGAGGCCGAGGTCGCGTTCCAGGTCGGCGACCAGGTCCTCGTCCACGACGGCGCGGCGGCCGAGCAGCCCCGACCACGCCTCCGCCATGCGCGCGGCGGCGGCCGCGAAGCCGCCGTCCCCCCACAGCTCGGCGGGGTCGTCGGGCATGCCGGCGGCGACCACGCGCTGCCGGCCGGCGACGCCGAGGCGCTGGGAGAGGTCCTCGGCCTCCTGGGCGACCTCCTTGGTCGCCGAGTACGGCCTGCCGCGCAGCATCTTCCGGTGGGCGTCGAACCGGGTGACGAGGTCGCCGCCCTCGTAGGCGCGCCGGGGCAGGCCGTCCAGGACGAGCGCCGCGATGGCGCGGCGGACACCGGTGCGCCGGACGAACGCGGCGACGGCGTCCTCGTCCGGCGCGAGCGGCCCGTTCCGCTCGTACAGGTCGAGGAGGCGGCGGAGGCGGGCGGCGTCGTCGCGGGCGACGGTGACGGTCTCGGTCTTCGTCGCGCCCGCCGGCTCCGGGGCCTCGGCGCGCTGGACGAACCGGTGCGCCCTCTCCGGGGCGATCGGCCCGCCTGCGGACGGGACGGCGCCGACGGCGACGGTCGCCCCCAGCCCGGCGAGGGCGGCCCTGGTCGCGTAGCCGCGCCGCCAGGCTCCGGGCCGGGCGAACGGCTGCTCCGCCCAGGTGCGCAGCAGCGCGGCGAGGGACGCGCGGTCCGCGTCGCTCGTCGACGGCGCGACGAGCCGCCACGCGGCGGCGTCGATCGCGCCGAGCAGCGGCGCCCAGTCGAGGGGCCGCGCGGGCGGGCTGACCAGCCGCGTCGCGTCGTCGATCGTCCCGTCGAGGAAGCTGCCGTCGGCGGCGATCGCGGTGACGGTGGCGGGCCGCGGCGACCGCTCCTGCCCGTTGAGGCGGGGCGGCGGGGGCAGCAGCCCGAGCAGCGCGTCGTCGAGGTCGGTGTCGGGGGTCTCGGCGGGCGGCCGCACCGTCGCGCCGGACCGGATCACCTCGACGCGGCGCGACAGCGCGCGGCGGCGGCGCAGCACGTCCGCGGCCCGCAGCACCGTGCCGACGACGCCGGAGACGATCGCCGGGTCGGTGACCTCCGGCATCTCGCGGGCCAGCGCGTCCCGCACCGCCTCCGGTGAGGGCGCGGCGTCCAGCAGGGCACGGGCGGCCCGCTCGGTCGTGCCGCGCAGCGCCTCGGACGAGCCGGTGTCGCGCGGTGCGAGGAAGTGCCAGAACGCGGGCGGCGGCAGCATCGGCCGGCCCTGCGGGTCGACGCTCCACTGCGCCTTCCCGGCGGGGTAGGCGCGCCCCTCCCACAGCAGCGTGCCGTCGGACGCGTCGTAGCAGCGAATCGGCACGTAGGCGTTGGAGTCCTCCAGCGCCACGACGAGATCGGGGCCGCCGGGCATGCGCAGGACGCCCCACGGGTCGCCGAGGTCGTCAGTACGGCGGAGCGTGGCGCGGCGGCCGTCGGTCCCCTCGATCGTCCAGCCGGCCGGCGGGCCGCCCTTGCCGCTCTCCATTCTGGCAACGCGGAACCCGGCGAGCCCGCCGGACTGGCCGAGCGGCGACGCGGTCACGCCGTCGGGCAGGCGCACGAGGCTGAACCAGTCGTCGTCCCAGGCGGTGCCGTCCGGCGGGTCGGCCGCGAGGAAGTCCGGCGGCGCGGCGGCCGTGCCGCGCTCGCCCGTCGCCGGATCGAGGACGGCCCAGTCCGCCTGCGAGTACGCGTACCGGGGCGCGCTCCAGATCCGCGTGCCGTCGCCGTACTGCCGCTCGTGGTCGCCGATTCCCTCCCGCCCGCCGGGCCGCAGGACCCGCTCGCCGTCGTAGCGGCCGCCGCCGACCTCGAACTGGTAGCCCTGCCCGCCGCTGCGCAGCCCCCGGCAGGCGACCATGCCCAGCTTGTTCTCCGGCTCGAAGACCTCGTCCGGGGCGCTCGCCCAGAACGCGCGGTCGACGCCGCGCGCGCCCTCCCGCTCCGACCAGCCGACCAGGAAGTCCCCGCCCGCATAGTGGACGGTGCGGACGCTCGTCCCGGCGGGCAGCGCGAACGCGCACTCGCCGCGACGTCCCGCATGGTCGACCGCGATGGCGCGGCCGCCGCCGTAGACGGTGAGGACGGGCCAGGTGGACGTGGCGCCGAGAACGTCCTCGCCGAGGTCGGCGAGCGCCGCGTCCAGCGCGGGCCAGCCGAGCTCGGCGAGGACGCCGGCGCGCAGCGTGCGGGCGAGCGGGACGGCGAGGTCGAGCGCGGCGAGGGCGTCGCCGATGCCGTCCAGCGCCGCGGCGGTCGGCGGGTCGAGGAGGCCGTCGAGGGCGTCCAGGGCGCGTCCGGCGCCGCCGAGGCCCCCGCCCGCGACCTCGCCGATCAGCGCCGAGAGCCGGTCGTGGACCGCCTTCTCCACGCCGGGCGTCTCGGGCAGCCGCGAGATCGCGGTGCCCTCGCGCAGCCGGGCGTGCACCGTGCCCTCCAGGCGCGGGCCGAGCACCGGGTCGGCGGCGAGCGCCTTCAGGTCGCGGCGGGACTCCGCGCCCCAGAAGTGCAGGGGCGTACCCGGGCCCGGGTCCTCCACCCGGACGCCCTCGGCAAGGCACGCGTCGACGAGGTCGGCGTCGAAGTGGGCGGCGCCGCGGTAACGGGACTCGTGCAGCCGCACCGGGACGGACTCGGCGCGCAGCCTGGGCGCGAGCCTCGGCAGCGCCGCGAACAGCTCGTCCGGCATCCGCTGGCGGGTGATCCCCCCGTACGGGACGCGGACGTAGGAGTAGTGCGCGGAGAACGCGCCGAGCCACCCCGCGAGGCCACCCGACGGCCGGACGTCACCGGACGCCATCGCGTCGATCACCCCGGCGGCGTCCAGCATCCGCAGCCAGGCGGCGCCGTCGACCGCCCCGATCGGGAAGACCCCGGCGAGTCCGGCACGCAGCTCCGGCGGCGGCGCCGCCTTGGCGAAGACCTTGGCGGCGCCGTCGAGCAGGCCGTCGGGGACGGCGGTGCCGCGCGCGTCGGCGAGCGCCTGCGCGAGGATCGCCGCGTCCTCGTCGAGACCGAGGCCCGCGGCCTTCGCGGACCTGCGGACACGGGTGTGCAGGTCGGCGGGCGGCGCCGCGCCGCCCCTCCCCCACGCGGCCACGAACCGGGCGAACTCGCGGTGCGCGCGGTCGGCGGGGTAGGTCGCGGCGAGCCATTCCTGATGCTCGCGGACGCGAGCCGCGCCGATCGCCCCGGCCCGCGCGAACAGCAGGGCGTTGTCCACCCGGTACCGGTCGTCGACCGGCAGCGCGTGCCGGGCCTCGGCGTCGCGGGCGTCCGCGTACGCGGTGGCGGCGTGCTTGGGCGCGACCCCGGCGAGCCGGTGGCCGACGGTGTCCCAGAACCACGGCAGGTGCGCGGCGGGGAGGCCGCGCGCCTCGCGCTTCATGTCGTCCAGGAACCGGCCGGGCCGCTCGTGGGCGCGCCCGAGCCCGACGCGGAGTGTCGCGAGCAACTTCTCCGCGCCCGGCGCGGCGCCGGGATCGGCCTCCTCGATCCAGTCCAGGTAGAGGGTCGACTGTGCGGGATCTGCCGGAAGCAGCGGGGACATGGCGGGCAGTATGGCAGCGTCCCCGGACATAACACACGGGAAACGATCAAGCGAGGGCGACCGCCCCGGCCCACAGCGGCCGCGTCCCACCTTTTACTCCGGCGTGGGAAGGATCGGCCCCAGACTCGGCTGCACGTACGCAAGGCCCTCGACATACTTCGGATCCATCGCACGCTCAGGCGTCGGCTCGCCGAGCCGCTCCTGAGTCGCCAGCGGATCCCGGACGCGCCCGCCCTTGTCGCCCCAGAACAGCTCGGTCGGACACGTGACCACGGCGGCCCCCGCCCCGACCGCACGCTCCACCACCGCGTCGGCGTCCGAACAGCCGCCGCAGTCCCGGCGTCTCCACGGGGAACGGCGAGTCGAACATGAGCACGACCG
Source organism: Spirillospora sp. NPDC000708 (assembly GCF_040299565.1). Classification (NCBI taxonomy): domain Bacteria; kingdom Bacillati; phylum Actinomycetota; class Actinomycetes; order Streptosporangiales; family Thermomonosporaceae; genus Spirillospora; species Spirillospora sp. NPDC000708. The sequence goes on along the minus strand of NZ_JBEPCJ010000159.1, from coordinate 1,562 downwards.
AGTCGCCGATACGGACCTCGGCGTGCCCGATCCGCCCGTCCACCCCCATCCGGCTCAGCTCCGCGCCGCCGTGCGCACGTTCACCTCTGCCGCGAACGCAGGCCGCTTCCAGGACGCCGTCGGCGGAACTGTCGATCACCCAGCAGGCCGTCTCCAAACGCATCGCCGCCCTTGAGAAGGACCTCGACGTCCGCTTGTTCACCCGCACCGCCCGCGTCACCATCGACGGGCAGGCGCTCCTCCCCGACGCCCGCGCCCTCCTCCAAGCCCGAGGAGCGCGCCATCGCCTCCGTCGCCCCCGGCCGCCGAGCGCTCCGCGTCGACGTGATCGGCCGACGGCTCGCCCCCGCCGGCCTGCTCCGCGACTTCCACCGCGCTTACCCCGCCATCCCCCTCGACGTCGTGCCCCTCTTCGACGCCGACGCCGCCCTCGCCCCGATCGCCTCCGGCACCATCGACGCGTCCGTCCGCGCCCTCACGGCCCCCGACCGGCTCCCCGCCGCCCTCGACTCCACCCGCGTCCTCGACGAACCCGTCCAGCTCGTCACCGGCCCGCCCACCCGTTCGCCGCCGCCCGCGCCGTCCGCCCCGCCGAACACCGGATCTGGATGCCCGGCACCGTGTTGGCCGCCTTCTACGACGACCTCGCCACTGCCTTCGGCCTCACCATCGCCCCCGTCGGCCCCCACTACGGCCTTGAACCGCTCCTCGACGCCATCGCCGACTCCACCACGCTGACCACCTTCGTCGGCGACCGGACCCGCCTGGTGTGGCCCGCCGACCACGACCTGCGCCGCGTCCCCGTCCACGACCCGACGCCCGTCTACCCGCACTCCCTCATCTGGCACCGCGATAACCATCACCCCGCCCTCACCGCGCTCCGCGCCCACCTCGGCTCTCCGCCCGCCGCCCCCGGCACCTGGACCCCGCACTGGGCGCACCGCGCACCGTCCCCGGCGTAACACCGCATGGAGTGGCAGCGGCGGTGACGGGCTGGGGTTGTTGCCTCGCCGCTCCGGCGCGCGACCGCACTCACCATGGCGTTCGGGTGAGCCGAGGACCCAGGCAGTTCTTCACCGCTGCCGCTGCCTTGCCGTCGCCGTCGTCGCCGCAGGTCTAAGGAGCAGGTGCGGATTGAGGCGGTCGGATGTGCGGTGATGCATCAGAGATGCGGTACTCGGGGTGACGGGGAAGCTTCGACGAACCGCGAAAACACCAGGCGGAGACCTATATGCCTGGCCACACGACCCAAGACCCGGCGCATGGCAGAGGGGCCGCGCGCATAGGGAAGGACCCGGTGCGTGGCGAGCGCGTGGCGTGCGGCGAACGGCGAGGCGGGTTGTCTGCGGGGGACGAAGAGAGGAAGTGGACGCCTCTAGGAGAGTGCTCTTCGGGGCGTGAGGATTTCGGAGTGATGGGTGGGTTGAGCGCCACGGTCTTCGAGTTGGGTGTTCGGGAGATCGGCGCGAGGGGTGTTCGGGTGGTGGGGTGGCGCTTGCGTACGGGGCCGCCCCTCCAAAGTCAAGGGCGCCTTCGGCGTCGCTTCGCGATGGACTTCGTCC
>NZ_JBEPCJ010000158.1:0-13604 GCF_040299565.1 Spirillospora sp. NPDC000708 | reverse complement strand
GCAGCGACTCCTCCCGCTCGTCCAACCCCTCGACTTCGGGGACGGGGAACGGCCGCAAGAACGGCTCGAAGGACAAGGCCAAGGACGAGGCCAAGTAACGAATATCCGGTGACCGTCGGCCGGTGAGGGAGGCCCGCTCGTGGAGCAGCCAGGCGCCAAGCCCTGGACGTTCCTGACCAACCATGCCCGGGTCCTGGTCGCCGCGGCCCGCGACCCCGATAGCCGCGTGCGCGATATCGCCGAGCAGGTCGGCGTCACCGAGCGGGCGGTGCAGCGCATCACGACCGACCTGGAGAGCGCCGGCTACCTCACCCGGGCCCGCACCGGCCGCCGTACCCGCTATGCCGTCGACCTGGACCAGCCGCTGGACGATCTGCCCGTCCCGGTCGGCGTGCTAGTGGAGCTGGTCATCGTTCCGCCGCGCCGCGACGGGGGTCTGCCCTAGCGGCCTGGACTCCCGGGTCTTCAGGTGGGCTCGGGGCGGCGGGCCCGGCCTGGGGCATGTCGCTGAGGGTGTTCATGACGCGCAGGTGCCCGGCGATGCCGGTCCTGGTGAGCAGTGCGTCCACGTGGGGGCGCGGGCGCAGCAGGACCAGTTCGCCGCCGGCGGTGCCGGCGTACTTGTGCAGCCGGACGATCGCGTTGATGCCCGAGGAGTCGCAGAAGGTGACCTGCGACAGCTCCAGCGCGATCCGCCGGAACCCGCGCACTGCGCACACCTTGCCGATCTGGTGCAGCATGGCCGGGGCGGTCGCCACGTCCAGCTCGCCGCGCACCTCGGCCAGCACCCACGGTCCGGCCGCGCTGAACAACACGCTCACCGTCGAGACCGCCCGGGACGCCTGCGCAGCCGCAGCCATCTCGCCTCCTCCCCAGCTCGGTTACGGCTCCCCGTTCAGTCCTGGTCGGCGGCCTCGGCGGTCTGGGCCAGGTGCTCGGCCTGGCAGTCGGCGCACCGCCCGTGCCAGCGGTGGGTGTGCGAGGCGGCGGCCTCGACCCGGGTCAGGGTCTCCCCGCACTCGGTGCAGCGCCGCCCGCGCTCACCACGGGCCGGCCGGGCCGGGGTCTGCCCGGCCGGGGGCCGGACCGCCAGCAGCTCCTCGTCCTGGTCGTAGGGGTGCGGCTCGATGCGGTAGCCGGCCTCGGTGAGCACCTGGGCGGCGCGGTCGCGCGCGGCCGGTCGCCGGGCGGGGTCGGTGAAGTCGTCGCAGACCCCGACGGTGAGCGGGTCGTGGCTTTCCACCGAGAACCCGGCGCGGGCGGGGAATTCGGCGCAGCCCGCGGCGCGCAGCACGACGCGGACCTCCTCGGCCTGCCAGTCCCGCGCCGACCACAGCGGCCGCGCGTCCACCGCGTACCCGAACTCCGGTCCTTCTTCCTGCTGATCGAACACGGCACTGTCCTTCGCTTCGAGGGGACTCTTCGGCCGGGGCCGCCGCGGCGCCGATCGTCATCTCGGCCCCGCGTCAGCTCCGCCCGGTGTCAGGGCGGCGGGGTTGGCGGCCCGTGGATGATGCGGTGGATGGTGGAGCGGCCGACGCTGTACTCGCCCGCCAGGTCCGCCAGCGACACCTCGCCTTCGGCGTAGCGGCGGCGGATGGAGCGGTCTCGTCGAACGCCACCTCGCTGGGCTGGCCGACGTCTTGCGTCGATGCGGGCTTCCACCCCTGAGACGTCAGGCGGACACGGCTGTTGATTCCGGTCCGGTGGATCACCGTCCGCTGGACCGGAGGCCTCAGCAAGATCGTGGCGTGAGCCAGCTGCAGGGAACACCGAAACCAGGGCGCCTCACACCCGGCCGGGCCGGCCCCGGCTCGAGCCGTACCATTCGGCCCTTCGCAGGATATCTCGGTCTCGATCGTGACTGAGGCCCAGGCGAGCAGCTTCAACGTCGCCTACCAGGTACCCGCCGCCGGAATGGTCCGAGCCTCGTCCCGCTGTTTGGGGCGCCTGTCGGGGCAAGCGCAGACTTCTACTTCGGCCACTTGAAGCTCTTGGCGATGACGGCGTCGTGCGGCAGCGGCTTCCGCCCGTCTCGATAGACCGGGTGCCAGTGGCGCTTCTTCGGCCAAAGCGAGATCATGGAGCGGGCGCCCGGGCCGTCTCCCATAAGGATTGCGGGCACGCGGGCGATCTGCTCTCCGGGTTTGAGAGGTTCGGCCGGCGTCTTCTTTATAAGCTCGAATTCGCCGATGCTGCCACGCCAGAGCCCCTTCTTCTTGGGCAGCACTACCCGCATGGTGTGGTGTGGGCCGCCCCAGATCCGTTTGAAGTCTTGATCGAACGCGCACACCAGGTAGTTGACCATCCGGCGATTGCGCTCCTCCTTGTGGATCACCGCGCTGATGCCGCCTTGCTCAAAGGAGTCCAGCCATCCGATCGTTGGTCCGGTCTCCGGAGCGATCCGCTGGATGGCGACGAAGATCCTATGCGTATAGGCGTTGGGTAAGGTCAGCCCGCGCCTGGCTATGTCCACATTGGCATATGCCATAGATGTGTGGATGTCGATCTCCCGAAGCGGGCCGTCCTGCTCGGTGAGGATGCGATCCTCCCGCTTGTAGAGGAGATAGTTGACGGCGCCGCGAGCCAGCATCCACGGGATGTTCATCGCACCGTCCAAGTCCGTCGGCCGAACCACTCCCCATAGTGTGGGCGAGTGCCAGCGCAAAAGCCACGGATTCGGGCGGACGCCCCGTAGTCGATGGCGGCGGCGCCCCAGCACGGCTCATCGTCGCCTCCGTCAACGCGTAGGGGGTGCAGTCTTCCTGCCTGCGAGCCTCCGCTGGCAGGCTCGGTTCCCCCCGCTGGCCAGCATCACATCGCCGCTCTTGCGCTGGACTGCCGCATCCGTCGGCGGCGGCCTGCTTGACCTCGACTCGCAAATGAACCGCTGAACCTGCTGGGATTGTTGGAGCAGGCTTGGTGCCTGGTAGCCGCTGGCAGGTGAGCACTCCGGCTCGCTGGACCGATCATGAGTCCTGGTGTTAGACCGTGATCCTGGGTGGGTGTTCCGTTAGGGGTCCCCTGACGGAACAGCGGCCAGGCAACGCCACGCGACCCCACCGGCGCACTTGTCGCCAACTTGATGTTGTTGCAAGTTGCTTGCAATAGTGGCGGCCATGGGTACCTACTCGCTGCCGGACCTGCCGTATGACTACGCCGCGCTGGAGCCGGCGATCACCGGGGAGATCCTGGAGCTGCACCACTCCAAGCACCACGCCGCCTACGTCAAGGGCGCCAACGACACCCTGGAGCAGCTCGAAGAAGCCCGCACCAAAGAGCAGTTCGGCGGGCTGGTCGGGCTGGAGAAGACGCTGGCGTTCAACCTGTCGGGGCACGTGCTGCACTCGATCTTCTGGGACAACCTGTCCCCCGAGGGCGGTGACCGCCCCGACGGCGAGCTCGCCGCGGCGATCGATGAGCACTTCGGCTCGTTCGAGGCGTTCGCCAAGCAGCTCACCACCGCGACCCAGACCGTGCAGGGCTCGGGCTGGGGCGTGCTGGCCTTCGAGCCGACCGGCCGCAAGCTGATCGTGCAGCAGGTCTACGACCACCACGGCAACGTCGGTATCGGCTCGGTCCCGCTGCTGGTGTTCGACGCCTGGGAACACGCCTACTACCTGCAGTACCGCAACGTCCGTCCCGACTACGTGGCCAAGCTGTGGTCGCTGGTCAACTGGAACGACGTCGCCCGCCGCTTCACCGCCGCCCAGAGCTGACCCCGCCCGCCAAGCCGCGGCGCCGGCCGGACGGACGCACTCGGATCATGCTCAGGACCAAGCCCTTCCCTCCGGCCGGCGCCGCCCCCGCATCCGCCCGGCATCTGCCCCGGCCCGGGAGGCGCCCATGCCCCACCCCCAATACCAGGGTCGGCACTCGCTCCGACGTCTGGACGGCACCCGCGCCCGGCCGCTCACCGCGCAGATCATCGAGCTGTACCGGTCGTGCTACACCGCGCCGCCCTGGAACGAGACCCCTCAGCAGCTGGCGGCCTATCCCGCCAAGCTCCAGGCGGCGCTGGAGCGGCCCGCCTTCACCGCGCACGTCGCCTGCGACCCGGCCGGGCGCCTGACCGGAATCTGCTACGGCTGGCCCAGCCCACCCGACCTGACCGCATCCGAGGCGGCCGGCAACCCCGTCTACGACGCTGTGCTCACCGCCCTGGGGCCCGACGGCGCCGCCGCCCTCACCCGCGGCGCGTTCGAGGTCGCCGAACTGTTCGTCCACCCCGACGCCCAACGCCAAGGCCTCGGCCGGCACCTGCTCACCGTGGCCGTCGCCGGATGGCCCGCCGCCTGGCTCATCACCCACCCAAACGCCCCGGCCGCCCGCCTCTACCAGCGCCTGGGCTGGCGCCAACACGCCGCCCTGCCCCGCGGCCTCTACCCCCAACTCCCGCTCGCGATCTTCACCCGCACAGATCCCCGACCCGCCTGACCGGCAGATCAACGACAGCCCCGCGCAGCACGCCGGGCGGCGTGCCGCCCGCCGAGTCGCACGGTCGCCAGAGGGCACCGAGAGGAATCCGGATGAGCACCAACCCGCAGGCGCCGGCCGCGGCCGCACGCCGCCGGTTCGCGGTGACCCGGGCCGAGACGGCGCGGATCGGCGCCATGGCGCTGTTCATCGCGGCGTTGCACGCCGCCGGCTGGTTCAGCCTGGTCGCGCTGGTCGCCCCGCACCATTACGACCTGGGCGAAAGCGGGGGGTTCACGGTCGGGCTGGGCGTGACCGCCTACACGCTGGGGATGCGGCACGCCTTCGACGCCGACCACATCGCCGCGATCGACAACACCACCCGCAAGCTGATGGCCGACGGGCAGCGGCCGCTGTCGGTGGGGTTCTGGTTCTCCCTCGGGCACTCCACCATCGTGTTCTCACTGTGCGTACTGCTGGGTCTCGGGGTGCGGTCGCTGGCCGGACAGGTCCAAAACGACTCCTCCTCCCTGCACAACGTCACCGGCATCATCGGCACCTCGGTGTCAGGGGTGTTCCTGATGGTCATCGCGGTCATCAACACCGCGGTACTGCTCGGCATCTTGAAGGTGTTCCGCCGGATGCGGCACGGCGACTTCGACGAGGCCGAACTGGAAGAGCACCTCAACAAGCGCGGGTTCATGAACCGGTTCCTGTCCGGGGCGACCAAGACCGTGAACAAGCCCTGGCACATGTACCCGATCGGGGTGCTGTTCGGGCTCGGGTTCGACACCGCCACCGAGGTGTCGCTGCTGGTGCTGGCCGGCGGCGCGGCCGCGTTCTCCCTGCCCTGGTACGCGATCTTGACGCTGCCGGTGCTGTTCGCCGCCGGGATGAGCCTGCTGGACACCATCGACGGGTCGTTCATGAACTTCGCCTACGGGTGGGCGTTCTCCCAACCGGTCCGCAAGGTGTACTACAACATCACCATCACCGCGCTGTCGGTGGCCGTCGCGGCGATCATCGGCGTCATCGAACTGATCGGGCTGCTGGCCGACAAGACCGGCATCACCCACGGGCCGCTCGCCGCGATCGCCGCCATCGACCTGAACTACGTCGGCTACGGCATCGTCGGCCTGTTCGTGCTGACCTGGGCGACCGCACTGGCGGTATGGCGGTTCGGCAAAATCGAGCAACGCTGGACCGCCAACATCCGCCCCACCAAAACCGACTAACCCTCCCCTCAACCGGCACATGCGCCGGCACCCACCACATAGGCGGCCGGACCCAGGCCGAGTGCCCAGGTCGAGTGCCCAGCCACGGCCAGCTATCGCCAGAGCCGACCCCGACACCGTTCGGAGCCACGGAACGGGGCGACCAGCACCATCACCTCCAGGCATGCCCGGGATCCCACCACCAGTTGTCTCTTCGTCCCGTTGATCATTTTTGCGGGATCGAACGCTGTGTGGCCTTGCTAACGGTTTCGGTGGCCTTCCCGGCTGGGAGGCGCGCGGTCACCGTGAACCGGGGGTCAGGGCGGCAACGCATCGATGCGGGTGTTGTTGGCATAGACGAACACCTCTCACGCGCGGTGTTACGGGTGGGGTCTGACAGGTGCAGGGCGGAGCGCGGTGGCCGCCAGCCCGCATAGGAGAAGCACGGCGGCGATGCCCGCGGCGGGCGTGTCGTGGGGGCGCGGATCGGCCAGAACCACAGCGACGTCCATGACCGTTCGAGGGCGCGCCCGCACAGGATCGTGTAGGCGAGCGGCGGCGCCCAGCAGCGGTGCGGGCTTAGGAAGGCGGCGGTGAGCAGGGTGATGCCCGCCAGCCCGGCGAGAGCCCGCAGCAGCGTGAGCGAGCCGCCGGCCGGCGCGCGGTGCGCCGCTGCGGCGGCAAGGATGGCGGTCGCCGCGGCGAGCAGCAGCACTGCCGTCCCGGTACGGAGCGCGGGCAGGTGCCGACCGGTCACCCGTTCGGCCTCGCCGATGGGGCTGGCAGTGGACGTGCCGACCACGGCAGCGGCGCCGGCTGCGACGGCGAGCGGGAGCACGACCCCGAGGGGCCCGGACGGGCGAGGGATCGGCAGCAGCGGCACGCAGCCGACGCAACAGATCGCGGATAGGGCGGGGACGGCACGGCGGGAGGCCAGGTGCAGCCGCACGAGCCGGAGTGAGGGAATCAGGGTCATGGCAGGTCCGTGAGGGCGAGGCGGCCCGCGCGCAGCGCGGTCAGGTGGGCAGCGAGCCACTGGCGCCGCGCCGCGGGGGCGAGCGCGGCGAAGCGGCGCGCGGCGGCGGTCACGGAGGCGTCCGGCCTAGCGGCGCCGGGTAGCACGGGGGTGTCTGGATCTCCGGCCGCGGCCACGACGCCGAGCGCAACGGCCCATCGGGCCTGCCCGGTCACGTTCCACGATCCGTAGAGCAGGCCGCACGCGGCGTCGGCCCGCATCTTGCGGGCGACGGCGGAGGTGAGGGGGTGTCCCGAGTCGAAGGCGCCGAACGGAGCAGGGACGTAGAGGGCGCCGCCGGTGACCCGCGGTCCACCAGGGAGCATCCGCTCCTCGACACGGCCTGGGACTCCGGGGACGCCGGCGAGCTGGCCGGTGACCGGGCGCAGCGCTGCCGCCGACTCGTCCAGGACCGTGGTGAAGGCGGGATGTACGCACACCTGGATCGCACCGCCCTCGCACACCGGGGTGTAGGCGACGGGCCGGCCTTCGCCGGGGGAGCGCAACAGCGGTATGTCGACGGCGCCGGAGTCCCGCGCGATGTGTCCCGTCCCGGCGAGCCACAGCGCTGTCGCTGCCATCCCGGCACCGGTGGCGGCCAGCACGGCCCCGGCCGACCGCACCGCGCTGCCGCCCGCTCCGGTCGGCAGCGCGAGCGCGCCGAGGGCCAGCACGGCCAGCCCCGCCGCGAAGATCACCTGCACTTCGGGCACGGCGTGCCCCGTCCGGAAGAACAGCGGGCGGTACGGGTCGCTGACCGCGCCGACCGGCCCAGCCAGCGCGGCGGGATGGCGGGCCTGCGCGAGGGTGGCCGCGACGACCAGCAGCATGAAAGCGCCGATGGCGGTCAGCGGAGCGACGAACCGTCCAGGCAGCAGCGCCCCGATCGCGTACCCGCCCGAGAAGAAGGCCAGCAGCGCCGCGGCCGCCACCGCGACCGGCCACCAGAGCGGGTGCCCCAAGGACGCCGACGCGGCCGTCAGCCCGTACAGCACACCGACCGCGACTGCCAGGAACCCCAGCCCCCACAGCGCCGTCGCGGCCCACGCGGGCAGCGTCCGCGCCCAGGAGCCGCGCGCGGTGCTCGCCATCAGGTCCCGCATACGGGCGCGGTGCTCCCGGGACCCGGTCCACGCCGCAGCGCCCGCCGCCACCGGACCGAACCCCTGCAATGCGTCCTGGAGCACCGCGCCGCGGCGCGTCCAGACGGCGATTCCGGCCAGCGACCGCCCGTACGGGGAGATCCACAGCAGGACGGCGACGACGGGCAGCAGCAGAGGCATGATGTTGCGGCGCAGCTCCAGGCGCAGCAGCCGGATCATGTCCGGGCCTCCGCGAGGACGGCGCTGTAGCCGCGTTCTAGCGGCGCGTCGCCCGCACCGGTGCCGGTGCCCGCGCCGCGCGCGCTCAGCTCGGCGGGGGTGCCGGTGAACACCAGCCGCCCGCCGGACATCAGCCCGACGCGGTCGCACGCTGCGCCCACGTCCTCGACGAGATGCGTGCTGATGACGACGGTGGCGCGCTCCCCCATCCGCCGCATCAGAGCGCGGAACTGGACGCGCTGTTCCGGGTCGAGCCCGGCGGTCGGCTCGTCCAGCAGCAGCAGGTCGGGGTCGTTCACGATCGCCTGCGCGATGCCGACGCGCCGCAGCATCCCGCCGGACAGGCTGCGCAGCCTGGAGCGGGCGCGGTCGCCAAGCCCAACCTCCTGCACTGCGGACGCGACGGCGCGCGGCACGAGCCGCGGCGGCATGTCCTTCAGCAGCGCGATGTACTCGACGAACTCCACGACCGTGAAGCCGGAGTAGTAGCCGAGGTTCTGCGGCAGGTAGCCGAGCCGCCGCCGGATCTCCCGGCGCGGGCCATGCCCGGCGGGGTCGCGGCCGAGCAGCCGCAGCGTCCCCGACGACGGCGGGATCACCGTCGCCAGCATGCGCAGCAGCGTCGTCTTGCCCGCGCCGTTCGGACCGAGCAGGCCGTACACCCCCGGCCCGGTCTCCAGGTCGACGCCGGCGACGGCCCGCCTGCGCCGGAAGGACCGGGTCAGGTCCCTGGCCTCAACGTTCACGACCAACCTCGTTTCGGTGCGCTCGGGGTTGCGGTGGCGATCAGGACGACGGCCGCGCAGACCGTGGCCAGCACCGCGTACGGGACCAGCAGCGCGGGCCGGGCGACCGCCGCATCCGTGCTACCCGTCGCCGCGCGCGCGCCGACGACGGTGAGGCACCAGGCGGCGAGCCCGGCCGCGGCCCCGGTGTTCGCCGACCGCGCCACGGTCGCCACGGCCAGCGCGAGCGCCGACACCGCCGCCATCGGGACCAGCCACCCGAACGTGAACGCGGCGGCGTGCGCGGACGCGGCGGAGGCGGCGAGGCCCAGCAGCGCGTCCGTCCCGAACACCGCTGGGACCCGGACGAGCAGCACCATCCGGTCCCCCACCGGCATCGTGCGGGTCAGCTCGTAGGCGGGGTCGACGCCCGGCCCGTAGGCGTAGGCGATCCCGGCGCCGGCGACGACCGGTGCCAGCAGCGGGACCAGCGCCGTCCCGGTCGCCAGCGACGCCGACGCCCCCGCGCCCAGCGTCACGACCGACGCCAGCAACCACGGCAGCAGCAGCGACGGCGTGGACACCAGCGCCCGCGCCAGGCCCGGCGACCGCAGCAGGACGGCGAGCGCCCGCTCCACCCGCCCCGGCGGGCGGTGCCACACCCGCGCGGCGACACCGAGCCACACCCGGTCCAGATCCGGCCTCCCGTTCACCACTGCCCTCCCAGCGCCGCGCGCAGCAGCCGCCTCGCCCGGTGCGCCCGGCTCTTCACCGTGCCCTCCGGGATGCCCATGGCCCGCGCCACCTCCGCCACGCTCCGGTCCTCCTCGTACAGCAGCTGCCACAACTCGCGGTCGGCCGCGCCGAGCCCGGCCACGGCGACATCCAGTTCGATCCGGCTGAGCGCTCGCTCGTGCTGGTCGGCCTGCGGAACCGGCGGCAGGGTCGCGGGCGGTCGGTTCCGGCGCGTCCACAGGGCCGCCTGCCGCCGCGCGATGCCCCACAGCCACGCGCCCGCGCCCGCCCCGTCCGGCCTGGCCGGGGCCGGACGGTAGCCGCGCGCACCCTTCCACACGCCGAGGAACGTCTCCTGCAGGACGTCCTCCACCGCGTCCGCGGCGAGCATCCGGCCGAGCCGCGCGGCCAGCCACGGCGCGTGCCGCGAGAACAGCTCCCGCAACGCCACGTCGTCGCCGCCCGCCACGGCCGCGATCAGCTCGTCGTCGTCCATCACCCCCTCTATTGCGACACAAGGGCGTCCGGTTCGCTCGCGAGCGGACTATCCAGATGCGGTCGCCGGGTCTGCCCCGTCTACGTCACTCAGAGCACCTTCGAGGACGGGACGTGCTCCAACGGCGGCGCGCTTAGCAGCATCGGCGCGTCCTGGACGATCCTCACCAGCCTCTTCACCGGCAACCGGGCCATCGGCTGGGGCGCCAATTCGGCACGCGGCGGCATGGCTGGCGGCGGCAGCGGCGGAGCCGTCTACGCCGACGGCAACCGCTTCGCCATCCGCATCGCCGGCACGGTCATCCACGGCAACCGCGCCAACGAGGGCGGCGGCGCCGTCTTCTTCGTCAGCAACGACGACACCGGCGAGCTCACGATCGACCACTCGCGCCTGACCGGAAACCGCAACGCCGGATTCGAGACCGCGGGTCTGCCCGTGATCTGCTTCCACAGCACCGGCCGCGCGCCCATCACCGCGTCCACCCTGAACCGCTGACGCCGGGCGGCACCCTCCCATACGTCCCGGGTCCGGCGGTAAGGCCCATCCGGACGTGGCGGGAGCGCAGCTCTTGCGGTCCGTGATCTGCCAGAGGCTCGTGGCATGAACGCGCCAAGACCGGCCCTGCGGAGAAGGCGGTCAAGGCGCCATCTTCGGGCCGGCTGTGGACGGCCAAGCGATAGATCGGTGAGCGAAACGATTGGCTTGCTCGCCGATGTTGCGGCGATCGACGTTGGGGCTTCCATCCCCTCTCCGTAGGGAGGCGTCCATGCGACGCGGTATTGCCATGGCCGCAGCGGTCACCGGACTGTTGCTGCTCGGTGGAACAGCCCCAGCGCTCGCCGGTGAGCAGCCCACGGCCGACGAAGTGGAGACGGCGTGGGTCTCCAGCCGCTTCATCACCCTGTACGTCGACACGCCCGATTCACCCTCGTCGGGCCCGAGCAACGAGCGGCCTGACGCCGACGTGTTCCTGGTGGCGCCGATGGACCCCGACCACCCTCTGGACCCCGGCGCGGTCATCCCTTCGCCACCGGCTCCGGCACCGGTCGTCGTGCCGGTGCACGACACGGTGCTCGATCGCCCGACGCCGCCGTCGGACTGCTTCGGTGTGCAGGTGCTCCCGGCGCCGGGAGCCGGCGAGCGGGTGCTGACGCGTCCCGACCCCAACGGCGGCGCGACGCTGGCGTGGGCCGTGATCGTGGGCGGGCACCGCGTGGAGCTCACCAGCGGGCCGGTCATCCGCTGGGCGGCGGCCTCGGGTCTGGTCGTCCTGGACCGGTCCTGGCCCGGGTACGGCGGTACCTGCTGGACCGGTGCCTGGCGGCGCTGACCTCGCGGTATCGGTGGGCGAACCATGCGCCTTTGACCGGCGGCCGGGCCGGTCGACGATGAGGCCGCTGCGCAGCGATCATTTCCCCCCTCTCCCTCAGGAGGACAAGTGCGCAAGGTGCTCATCACGTTCGCGATGGCGCTCGCCGGCGTCGGCGTCGCGGTCTCGCCCGCCGCGGCGGCGACCACCAACGTCTACTACGAGTCCGTCGCGGACGGGGACACCCAGTTCATCCCCGCCTGCACGCCCGGCCCGGACAACCCGACCTGCGACCCCCGCGGCGCGGGCAGCAGGCTCATCTCGACCGGTTCGCTCTCCTACACCCAGGGCGGAGCGACCGTCGGCTCGGTGCACACCGACTGCACCACGACGCGGAAGGTGGGCAACGACTACTACGGCTTCTGCACCGACACCCTCACCACCCCGCAGGGGAACTGGGTCGCGGTCGGTGAGATCAACGAGAGCGCGCTCGAGCGCTACGAGGCCCAGAACCTGGCGCTCACGGGCGCCCACGGCTGCCTGACCGTGCAGCAGGTCGTGTACCCGAACGTCTTCAAGCTGACCGTCAAGCGGTCCTGACCCCGATGAGGGCGGCTGGGTCTGTGACGACCCGGCCGCCCTCGCATGTCAACTGTGGCCGAGGGCCCGCCGTACGGCACGAGCCAGGGCTTCGGAGTCGAAATTGTGGAGGACGGCGGCGAGATGGCCGTCGGGTCGGACGAGGTGAACGGTGTCGGGGCCGGCGTCCAGTGCGGCGCGGATGGCGCCGGTGGTGTCGATGGCGTCCAGGGCGTAGGACCGGACAGGTAGGTCCTGCAGTCGTTCCGCGATCTCCTGGCGGTGTTCGTCGTCGCCCGTCAGGGCGACGAGATCGGTGCCGAGCAGGCGGCGTAGCCGGGTCTTGTGCTCGCCGACCTCGCAGGGGCCGTCGGGGCACAGGACCCCAGGGATCGGTGGCCTGATGGCCCCGGCAGCGCGGGGGAAGCGCTCGACCGGCCCGGCGGGGGTGGTCAGTGGCGAGTCCAGGTACCAGTACGGTTCGGCGAGCTTTCCCGAGTCGATGAGGGCGCGGGCTTGGGGGTCGGTGAGCGCGGCCTCCAGCGCGGCGTGCCGGCGGTCCTTCTCCTCGTCGGTGTGCGGGACGAGGAACTCCATGGTGCGGGTGGTGACCGCCAGGTTTTCGCCGGCGGCCGCGCGCCGTTCGATGTCGTAGCTCGCGAGCAGGCGCTCGGAGCCGTGGCCGTGGCGGACGAAGGCGAGCTTCCAGGCGAGGTTCTCGGCGTCCTGGACGCCGGAGTTCAGCCCGCGTGCTCCGAACGGCGCGTACAGGTGCGCCGCGTCGCCCGCAAGGAACACGCGACCGCGGGAGAAGGTCTCGGCGCGCCGTTGGTGGAACCGGTAGGCCGACAGCCAGACGATCTCGTACGGTGTGTCGCCGGTGATCTTCCGGATACGGGCGTCGAGCGCGCCCGATGCCCGCTCGGCCTCGAGGTCGTAGTCGGCGGGCACCTGCCAGTCGATCCGCCAGGTGCGGTCGGGGCACTGGTGCACCAGCACCTGACGGCCGGGGTTCCATTCGGGGTCGAAGTAGAACCGGCGCTCGTTCGGGAACGGCAGGTCGGCTCGGATGTCGCAGATGAGGAACTGGTCGCTGAACGAGCGGCCGGGGAAGCCGATGCCCATGAGCTGCCTGACCGTGCTCTTGGAGCCGTCGGCGCCGACGAGGTGGCTGCCCTGGACGACGACCCTGGCGGTTGCGGTGGCCGTGTCGGCCTCGACCCCGTCCGCGCTCTGGTGGACGCCGATGACGGGGTGCCCGTAACGGATGTCGATGAGCGGTTCTGCGTCGGCCAGGTCGAGGAGATGGCGCTCCAGCTCGGCCTGCGAGATGTTGATCCAGGGAGGTACGGTGCTGAGTCCCGTGGTCGGGAAGGTGACCGCGAACAGCTCGGTGTCGCGGTAGTAGGTGCGGCCGGTCGTCCAGGTGACGCCGCGCGCGATCATCTTCTCGGCGCAGCCGACGCGGTCCAGGACGTCCAGGACGTCGCGCTGGAAGCAGATCGCCTTGGACCCGCTCGGGTCCCGCCGCGCGGCGGCCTCCAGCACGATCGTGGGAATCGCGAAGCGGGCCAGCAGGAGGGCCGTCACCAGCCCGACCGGGCCGGCGCCGACGATGACGACCGGGCTGGTCTCGTTCCGGTTCGTCGTCACCGCTGGAGCTCGTCCCAGACGGCCCGGTCGCGCTCGGCGGTCCAGATGGCGGGGCGCTCGACGCCGGACAGCTCGTCCCACAGCCGGGACACGTCGAACGGCAGGCAGTGCTCGAAGATCGGCCACCGCCCGTACTCCGG
>NZ_JBEPCJ010000157.1:8802-13933 GCF_040299565.1 Spirillospora sp. NPDC000708 | reverse complement strand
AGGGCCCGCCGCCGGGCCCTCGTCGCCGTCCGGCCTCTCCCGCGCGGACGCCCCCGCGTCCGCGGCCGTCCCCGCGTCCGCGCCGCCGGTCCGGTCCATCGGCTCTCCCTCCGCGGGCGTCTGCATCCGGTCCCTCATCATTCCACATAACTATTGACTAGCGTTTTGTGACTGTAGAACATGTTGGCCACGGTTCACGGCGAGGGGAGCCCCCGATGACCGCTGACGCGGCGGCCGGCCAGGCGCGGCCGGACACGTTCAACGCCTCCGATTATCTGCTGCGGGCGGCGCGGGATCCCGGGACCGCCGGCCGGACGGCGCTCACCGGCCCCGGCGGCGACCTGACCTACGCCGACCTCGACGCCCTCGCCGGGAACATCGCGGCCGGGCTGGAGGCGTGGGGGCTGCGCCCCGAGGAGCGGGTCGTGCTCTTCATGGCGGACGGCCCGTCGATGGCGGGCGCGGTCCTCGGCGCGATGCGGCTCGGCGCCGTCCCCGTCCCGGTGTCCACGATGCTGACGGGCGCCGAACTCGCCGCTCTGCTGAACGACGCGCGCGCCCGCGTCCTGATCGTCAGCGACCGGTTCGCCGGGGCCGCCGAGGAGGCCCTCGCGCTCGCCCCGGGCGTCCGGCGCGTCGCGGTCGAGGGCGACGCGGTACTGCGCGTGCCGGAGGGCGCCCGGCTGAACCCCTTCGCCGACCTCGTCGCGGAGGGCGCGGCGCAGGGCGGGGAGATCCGCGAGCCCTACGCGACCTCCGGCGACTCCAGCGCTCTGTGGCTCTACACGTCCGGGACGACCGGCAAGCCCAAGGGCGCGATGCACCGGCACGCCAACATCCGGCACGTCGTGGAGACCTACGGCAGGCAGGTCCTCGGCATCACCCCCGACGACCGCTGCTACTCCGTCGCCAAGCTGTTCTTCGCCTACGGCATCGGCAACTCGATGTTCTTCCCGCTCGCCGTCGGCGCCGCGACGGTCCTCGACCCGGACCGGCCGACGCCCGCGTCCGTCGCCGAGCGGCTCCGCGAGTACCGGCCCACGCTGTTCTTCGCCGTCCCCACCTTCTACGCCGCGCTGCTCAACGCGGACGTGCCGGCCGACGCGTTCGCGTCGGTGCGGCTCGCGGTGTCGGCGGGCGAGCCGCTGCCCGCCGAGCTGTGCCGCCGCTTCACCGAGCGGTACGGCGTGGAGATCATCGACGGGATCGGCTCCACCGAGTGCCTGCACATCTTCCTGTCGAACCGCCCGGGGGAGGTGCGGCCCGGCACGACCGGCGTCGCCGTCCCCGGCTACGAGCTGCGGGTCGTCGACTCCGCCGGCGCCGACGTCCCGCCCGGCACGCCCGGCTCGCTGCTGGTGAAGGGCGAGTCGATCGCCACCGGCTACTGGTGCCGGACGGAGACGACCCGGCAGGTGTTCCAGGGCGCGTGGCTGCGCACCGGCGACACCTACGTGGTGGACGAGGACGGCTACTACACCTGCCTCGGGCGCACCGGCGACATGCTCAAGGCGGGCGGCATCTGGGTGTCGCCCGCCGAGGTGGAGGCCCGGCTCCTGGAGCACCCGGCGGTCGCGATGGTCGCCGTCGTCGGCCTGCCGGACGGCGACGGCCTGGACAAGCCGATCGCCTGCGTCGTCCTCGCGGACGGCGCGAAGGCCGAGCCGGAGGAGCTGATCGACTTCTGCCGGGCCGGGCTCGCCGCGTTCAAGCGCCCCCGCGAGGTGCTGATCATGGACGTGCTGCCGACCACGGCCAGCGGGAAGCTGCGCCGCTTCGCCGTCCGCGATCTGGCCGCCGCGCTCCTCGGCCGCGACTGACCCGCGCGCCCCCGGGCCCCGGGGCGGCCCGGCGCGCGCCGATATACTACAAACTCTTGACGTGATGACCGTGTTCTGTGGAGCATGGGAGCACGGACAGACGGGAGGAGCACCCCATGCACGTCGAGTTCCGGACGGATCCGGCCCGCTACCGGCACTGGAGGGTCGAGGTCGACGGTCCGGTCGCCACGCTGACGATGGACGTCGACGAACAGGGGGGCCTGGTCCCCGGCTACGAGCTGAAGCTCAACTCCTACGACCTCGGCGTGGACATCGAGCTGTACGACGCCGTCCAGCGGCTGCGGTTCGAGCACCCCGAGGTGGGCGCGGTCGTCGTGACCAGCGGCAAGGAGAAGATCTTCTGCGCCGGGGCGAACATCCGGATGCTGGCCGCGTCCGAGCACGCGTGGAAGGTGAACTTCTGCAAGTTCACCAACGAGACCCGCAACGGCATCGAGGACGCGACCGCGAACTCGGGCCAGACCTACATCGCCGCGTGCAACGGCACCGCGTCCGGCGGCGGCTACGAGCTGGCGCTCGCCTGCGACCACATCATGCTCGTGGACGACCGGTCGTCCACCGTCTCGCTGCCCGAGCTGCCGCTGCTCGGCGTGCTGCCCGGCACCGGCGGCCTGACCCGCGTCACCGACAAGCGGCACGTCCGCCGCGACCGCGCCGACTACTTCGCCACCAAGGCCGAAGGGCTCGGCGGCAAGAAGGCCGTCGCGTGGCGGCTGGTCGACGAGGCCGTGTCCCGCACCGCGTGGGACGCGACCGTCGCGGAACGCGCCCGCGAGCTCGCCGCCCGCTCGACCCGTCCCGCCGGCGCCGGCGGCGTCGCGCTCACCCCGCTCGACAAGACCCGCACCGGCGACCAGATCACCTACCGGCACGTCACGGCGAAGCTCGACCGCGACGCCGCCGCCGTGGAGATCACCGTCGCCGGGCCCGCCACCGACGCGCCCGAGGACATCGCCGCCGTCCACGCCCAGGGCGCGGACTTCTGGACCCTCGCGATGACCCGCGAGCTGGACGACCTCATCCTCGACCTGCGCACCAACGAGCCGTCCCTCGGCACCTGGATCCTGCGCACCGCCGGCGACGCGCTGAAGGTCCTCGACCACGACCGCCTGCTGCTCGACAACGCCGCCGACTGGCTCGCCAACGAGATCGTCCTCTACCTCAAGCGGACGCTCAAGCGCCTCGACGTCACCAGCCGCAGCCTCATCGCGCTGATCGAGCCGGGCAGCTGCTTCGCCGGGTCCCTCCTGGAGCTCGCGCTCGCCGCCGACCGCTCCTACCACCTGGAAGGCGTCTTCGAGGACGTCGACCCGGACGCCGAGCCCGCCACCATCGCCGTCGACGCGATGAACCTCGGACCCCTCCCGATGGGCAACGGCCTCACCCGCCTGGAGACCCGCTTCCTCGGCGACGACGAGGGCCTCGCCGCCGTCCGCGACGCCGCCGCCAAGCCCCTCGACGCCGGCGACGCCGAACGCCTCGGCCTGGTCACCTTCGCGCCCGACGACATCGACTGGGACGAGGAGGTCCGCATCGCCGTCGAGGAGCGCGCGGGATTCTCCCCCGACGCCCTCACCGGCATGGAGGCCAACCACCGCTTCCCCGGCCCCGAGACCCTGGAGACCAAGATCTTCGGCCGGCTCACCGCCTGGCAGAACTGGATCTTCAACCGGCCGAACGCGTCCGGCCCGGACGGCGCGCTGCGCCGCTACGGCACCGGACGGCGCGCCGACTTCGACCGAAAGCGAGTCTGAGCATGCCCGTCTCCGCGGACTACTCCGAGAAGATCCCGAACAACGTCGACCTGCACGAGGACCGGCGCCTGCAGCGGGCCCTGGAGTCGTGGCAGCCGAACTTCCTGTCCTGGTGGGAGTCGATGGGCCCGACCCTGCCCACCCAGGACGTGTACCTGCGCACCGCCGTCAACGTCGGCCGCGAGGGCTGGGCGCACTTCGGGCACGTCGCGATGAAGGACTACCGCTGGGGGATCTTCCTCGCCGAACGCGACGGCGACCGCCGCATCGGCTTCGGCGCGCACAAGGGCGAGCCCGCCTGGCAGAAGGTCCCCGGCGAGTACCGCGCCGAACTGCAGCGGCTCATCGTCATCCAGGGCGACACCGAACCCGCGTCCGTCGAGCAGCAGCGCAACCTCGGCGCCACCGCCCCGAGCCTCTACGACCTGCGGAACCTGTTCCAGGTGAACGTCGAGGAGGGCCGCCACCTGTGGGCGATGGTGTACCTCCTGCACGCCTTCTTCGGCCGCGAGGGCCGCGAGGAGGCCGAGGAGCTGCTGCACCGCAACTCCGGCAGCGAGGAGTCGCCGCGCATCCTCGGCGCCTTCAACGAGGAGACGCCCGACTGGCTCTCCTTCTTCATGTTCACCTACTTCACCGACCGGGACGGCAAGTACCAGCTCGGCACCCTCAAGGAGTCGGGCTTCGACCCGCTGTCGCGCACCTGCGAGTTCATGCTCAAGGAGGAGGCCCACCACATGATGGTGGGCACCACCGGCATCGACCGCGTCGTCGAGCGCACCGCGCAGCTGATGATCGAGCACGACACCGACGACGTCGCCCCGTACGGCGCGATCCCGCTGGACATGGTCCAGAAGTACCTGAACTTCCACTACTCGGTGTCGCTCGACCTGTTCGGCTCCGAGACGTCCAGCAACGTCGCCAACTACTACACCGCCGGGCTCAAGGGCCGCTGGATGGAGGGCCGCCGCAAGGACGACCACCGCCTCACCGGCGACTCCATCATGGTGGACGCCCTCGTCGACGGCGAGATCGGCCAGACCGAGGTCGCCGCCCTCGTCGGCCTCAACACCGACCTGCGCCGCGAGTACGTCTCCGACTGCCAGAGCGGCGTCAACCGCTGGAACCGCATCCTCGCCGACGCCGGCCTCCCGCAGCGCCTCTACCTCCCCAGCGTCGCCTTCAACCGCAAGGTCGGCGCCTTCGCCGGCATCGAGGCCACCCCGCAGGGCGAGCGCCTCACCGCCGAGGAGTGGGAGGCCCGCAAGGGCGCCTGGCTGCCGACCGAGGTCGACAAGACCCACGTCCGCTCCCTCATGCGCCCCGTCCACGAGCGCGGCAAGATCGCCTCCTGGATCGCCCCGCCCCGCAACGGCATCAACGGCCGCCCCTTCGACTACCAGTACGTCAGGCTGTGTTGACCCAGGGGGCTGTGTTTTCCCAGGGGGGCGACCCCCTGGAACCCCCGTCACGGGTGTGGGGGGGTGTTTGCGGGGCCGGGGGGCGGCGCGGGGGGGCTGTCCCCCACCCCGCGGG
>NZ_JBEPCJ010000157.1:0-8792 GCF_040299565.1 Spirillospora sp. NPDC000708 | reverse complement strand
AACCCCCGTTCCGTTTTGGGGGCTTTTTCCCCCTCTCCGTTGCCCCGCCGGGGTAAAACCCCCCCACACCCGTCGGGCAGGCCCGCTGCGCTCGCTGGCGCTCGCTCCGCGTGCCTGCCCGTGAGGTGGCTGGGTTCTGGCCTTCCGTTCGTGTGTTCAGCCGGGTCTAGGCGCGGTGGACGCGGAGGGGGAGGGACTTCCAGGCGCGGAGGGTGTTGTTGTGGTGGCGGGTCGGCGTTCCGGCCGGTTCGAGGCGGTCCGCGCGGCGGGCCAGGGCCGTCAGGAGGGCCTCCGACTCCAGGCGGGCCACGTGCTGGCCGACGCACTGGTGCAGGCCCATGCCGAAGCCGACGTGGCCGGACGGGTCGCGCGCCAGGTCGAACGCGTCCGGGTCGTCCCAGCGGCGCGGGTCGCGGTTGGCGGCGCCGAGGAACATGAGGATCTTGCGGCCGTCCGGGATCACCGTGCCGCCGATCTCCTGGTCGCCCACGGCGGTCCGGAAGAACGTCTGGACGGGTGACTGCCAGCGGACGGCCTCGTCGAACGCGGTGCGGGCCAGGTGCGGTTCGTCGCGGAGGCGCCGCCACTGGCCGGGGTTCGCCGCGAACGCGTAGAGGACGGCGGCGAGGCCGTGGACGGTCGTGTCGACGCCGGCCGACAGCAGCGACCGCACGATCAGCGGAGCCTGCTCGGGCGTGATGTCGCCCCGGTCCGCCGCCGCCCAGATCTGCGCGCCGAACCCGTCGGATGACAGCCGGTCGCGTGCGCACTGGGCGTTCACCCATCCCAGCACGTCGGGCATGCGTGCTCGGCCCTTCCGGACGAGGTCGTTGTCCGGGCCGAACGTGTTGAACAGGTGGTCGCCGTAGGGGAGGAGGTTCTCGCGCCCGTCGCGTCCGAGGCCGACGGCGTCGGGGAAGACGCGGAGCGGGAACGCCTCCGCCAGGCGCGGCACGGCGTCGAACTCGGCGTCGGACAGGACCTCGTCGACGAGCCGTTCTGCGTCGGCGAACCAGGCTTCGCGCAGGCGCCGGAGCGCGCGCGGGCCGAGGACCTTGGCGAGGACGGCGCGCGGCGCGTCGTGGCGTGGCGGGTCGGCCTCCAGCAGCAGGCTGGGCGGCCGCCACGGCTTCTCGTGCCGGAAGTCGCTGAGCCCCACACCGGCGGCGGACTGGAAGCCCTGCCAGTCGGTCAGCGCGGCGCGCACGTGCTCGTAGCGGGCCAGCGCGAACACGCCGTACCTGGTCAGATAGGTGACGGGACCGGCCTCCCGCAGCGCCTCGTGCAGCGGCAGCGGGTCTTCGAGGTGCTCGTGCCCGAACGGGTCGGCGTCGATCGCGGGCGGAGCCTGCACGGTGCTCATGGCGTTTCCTTTCACAGGTCCAGGACGAGGCGTTCGCTGCGCGACCGGGACACGCACACGAACATGCAGTCGCCGGCCTCCCGCTCGTCGTCGTCGAGGATCGAGTCGCGGTGGTCGGGCACGCCGCCGAGGACGGCGGTCTCGCACGTCCCGCACAGCCCCTGCCGGCAGGACGACAGCACGCTCACCCCGGCGGCGCCGGCGGCGTCCAGCACCGACCGGCCCGGCGGGACGGTGACCGTCACGCCGGTGCGGCGCAGTTCCAGCTCGAACGGCTCGTCGCGGACGGCG
Source organism: Spirillospora sp. NPDC000708 (assembly GCF_040299565.1). Lineage (NCBI taxonomy): Bacteria > Bacillati > Actinomycetota > Actinomycetes > Streptosporangiales > Thermomonosporaceae > Spirillospora > Spirillospora sp. NPDC000708. Next base: position 7,138 of record NZ_JBEPCJ010000157.1, on the reverse strand, counting down.
CCGCTCTCGCGGGCGACGAACCGCTCGGTGCGCAGCAGCCCGCGCCGCCAGCCCGCGCAGCGCTCCTCCACGGCCTCCAGGAGCGGCGCCGGGCCGCAGCAGTAGACCTTGGTGGACGGGTCCTCACCGGGCAGCCACGCGGCCAGGTCGAGGAGTCCCTGCTCGTCGTGCGGGACGACGGTCACCCGATCGCCATACGGTTCCAGCTCGTCCAGGAACGCCATCGACGCCCGCGAACGGCCGCCGTAGAGCAGCCGCCAGTCCGCGCCGAGCATCTCCGCCTGCCGCACCATCGGCAGCAGCGGCGTGATCCCGATCCCGCCCGCGATGAACAGGTACCGGTCCGACGGGACGAGCCGGAAGTTGTTGCGCGGACCGCCGATCTCGACCGGGTCGCCGACGCCGAGCTCGTCGTGGACGAACGCCGACCCGCCGCGCCCGCCGGGCTCCCGGAGCACCCCGACCCGGTACGTCCGCGCGTCCCAGCGGTCGCCGCAGAGCGAGTACTGCCTGGTCAGGCCGTTCGGAAGGACGAGGTCGACGTGCGCGCCGGGCGCCCAGTCCGGCAGCCGGCCGCCGTCGGGACGGGCGAGCGCCAGCGTCACGACGCCGTCGGCCGCCCGGTCCTTGGCGGCGACGCGGAGTTCGAGGGCCGTGTCCGCCATGGGGCCTCCTCAAGGTCCGGATACGGCCTCGAGAATCGCCTCCGGCGCGGCGCCCCGGCCACGGCCTTCTCATCTGGTGAGAGACGAATCGCCCACGGCCCGCGCGATGCCCCGCGCCGCCGCTTTCAGGGCGGGGATCGGCGCCCGCGCGTTCCCGTCGTTCGGGACGACGACCGACAGCGACGCGATCACGTCGCCGCCTGATCCCCGGACCGGCACGGCGATGCCGGTCGCGCGCTCGTCGATGTACCCGGGACAGAACGCGACGCCGCCGCGGCGGACGTCGGCGAGCAGTGCGCGCAGCCGGCGCGGGTCCACCGCCGTTTTCGGCGTGAACGCGGCGAGGTCCCCGGCGAGCACCTCGTCGCACAGGCCCGCCGGGGCGTGCGCGAGCAGCACCAGGCCGCTGGACGAGGCGTGCAGCGGCAGCCGCCCCGCGATCCGCGTCACGTTGATCACCGCGTTCGGCATCGACAGCCGCTCCACGAACAGCACCTCGCGGCCGTCGAGGACCCCGAGCTGGGTGTGGTGGCCGATCACCGCGTGCAGGTCCTCCATGTACGGCATCGCGGCCTCGCGTAGCCCGAGCGTCGGCGCGGCCCGCGACGCCAGCTCCCACATGCGCATGCCGACCCGGACGCGGCGCCGCTCGTCGCGCGCCAGCAGCCCGTGCCGCACCAGCTCCTCGACCAGCCGCGACGCCGTCGCGACGTGCAGGCCGGTCCGCCGCGCGATCTCCGACACCGACAGCGACGGATGGTCGGGATCGAAGGCGTCGAAGATCCGCACCGCCCTGGTCAGGACGGAATCACGTGCCACCCCGCCATTCTGCCCCGTACGCGGTCCGCGTCAGGTCGCCGCGGCCCCGGGGGGCGCCGGGAACAGCCGCAGCCAGGCGGTGCCGGTGGCGCCGTCCTTCGTCCCGCGCACCTCGACGGGCTCGAACTCCGGGGCGGTCCCGCCGGCGGCGCGGTGCACGAGCGGGGAGACGATCACGCCGAGCACGGCCGCGCCCGGTGCCAGCCGGCGCCGCAGCACGGGCGCGTCCAGCAGCCGGGCGGCGCGGCCGAGCACCGCCCCGGTGATCCCGCCCGGTCCCGCGTGCACCGGGCCGGTGTCCACCGCGACCCGCACCTGGAACCGCCGGGGCGCGTCCGCCCCGCCGTCGTGCCGGGCGATGCGGTCGGCGAGCGCCCTGGCCAGCGGGCCCGCGGGCGCCCCGGCGGGGACGCCCGGCGGGATGACGAGCAGCGCGCCGTCCCCGCGGTCCTCGTGATGGCACGCGGCCCACGGGATCCCGGCGGACTCGAACGCGTCCTCCAGCGACCGGAACAGGACGCCGCGGATGGCCGCGCGGTCCGACTCCGTCCGCTCCGGCGAACCGAAGCCCACCACGTCGGCGAACATCACCGTGCAGTCCTGGCCGGTCAGGAAGGGGGCGCCGGACGGCGGGCCCGGAGGCTCGCCCGCCGCGGTGAGGCGTTCCAGCCGGTCGGGGGCGAGGACGTCGATCGTCGCGGACCCGGCGCGGACGAGGCCCTCGCCGTCCCACCGGGCGAGCACGCTGTCGACGGCCGCCGGCGACGACGACGTCCAGCCGGCCAGCTCCCCGCCCGTCACCGGGAGCGTGCGGCCCCGCGCCCGCGACAGGGTGGTGAACAGCGCGGCCAGCCGCCGCTGGGTGTCGGCCAGCTCCGTGCTCGTCGTGCGGCCGGCCTCCTCGGCGGCGCGGTCGTACGCCTGCTTCTCCAGCACCGACTGCACGCCCGGACGGCTCTCCACCAGCGGCCGGAAGTCGTCCGCCGCGACGACGAGGGCCCGCACCGTGTCCAGCGCGATGACCGTGGCGGACCAGGTGTCGTCGGCGAACAGCGCCCGCTCGCCGACGAGGTCGCCGGGACCGCGCACGGCGACGATCCGCTCCTCGCCCGCCCGGTCGACGCGGACCTTCGTCCAGCCGGACCGGAGGACGACGACGTAGTCGGCCGTGTGCCCCTGCCGCAGGATCGGCGTGCCGGGGCCGTAGGTGCGGGGGCGCGCGGCGGCGCGGACGGCGCGCCGGTCGTCGGGGGCGAGGGCGTGCCAGAAGCTGTCCCGCTGCTCGGCGATCCCGGCGTCGCGGTCCCGCGTCCCGGCGGACGACGCCGCCCGTGCGCGCGCGAACTCCACCAGCGGCGCGGCGAACAGGGCCAGCACCGCGAACGTGAGGGCGGCGACCAGCCCGGCGGCGAGCGTCCCCGTCGCGGCGGCGGCCCACGCCGTGCACACCGCGCCGAGGACGCCGATCACCACCAGGCCCCACACGAGAGCGCGGCCGACGGCCGGTCCGCCCGCGGAGACGGGTCGCGGACCCGCCGCGGCGAAGGCCGGGGAGGCGTCGGAGAACGCCTCCAGCAGGCGGCGGCCCGGCCCCCGCTCGACGGTGGGCGCGGCGGTCCGGCGGGCGGCGGCCCGGCGGGCGGCGGTGCCGGCCGGGGCATCGGAGAAGGCCTCCAGCAGCCGCCGCCAAGCGCGGTCAGGACTCGGCATTGCGTCCCCCAGTCAGTCCGGCCCGGTCAGGCCCGTCGTCCTCGTCCTCGTGGTCGCCGTCCTCGCCGACGCGCCCGGGCGGGAAGGCCAGCAGCGCGTACCGGCCGAGCTTGGCCAGGACCGCCGGGGCGCCCGCGCCGAGCGCGAACGCCGCCCAGGGCGCGGTGATCATGTCGCTGGCGGCCGCGGCGGAGGTCACCATCGCGGCGAGCATGCAGTGCAGCGCGCAGGCGAACAGGTAGTACCCGCCGCCCGGTCCGCCGGGGTACTTCCACGGCGGCCGCGCGGTGCGCCGGTTCGCCTCCAGGAAGGCCAGCGTGCGGTTCGCCACGGCTCCCATGACTCCCCACAGCACGAACTGCCACATGCTCCGACGCTAGGCGCCCGCGCGGGGACGCACTGTGACGCGTCGTACAGAACGCGCACTCCGCCCGGAGACGGGCGACTCGGCGGGCGATTCAGCGGGCGAGGTGGCGGGAGATCACCAGGCGCTGGATCTGGTTGGTGCCCTCGAAGATCTGCATGACCTTGGCCTCGCGCATGAAGCGCTCCACCGGGAAGTCGCGGGTGTAGCCGGCGCCGCCGAGGACCTGGACGGCGTCGGTGGTCACCTTCATCGCGTTGTCGGTGGCGACCAGCTTGGCGATGGACGCCTCGCGGCCGTAGGGGCGGCCGGCGTCCTTCAGCCGGGCGGCCGACAGGTAGGTGGCGCGGGCCGACTCGACCGCGGCGGCCATGTCGGCGAGGACGAACGCCAGGCCCTGGTGGTCGATGATCGGCCTGCCGAACGCCTCCCGCTCCTTGGCGTAGGCGACGGCGTGGTCGAGGGCGCCCTGGGCGAGGCCGGTGGCGACGGCGGCGATGCCGAGGCGGCCCGCGTCCAGGCCGGCGAGCGCGATGGACAGGCCCTGCCCCTCGCCGCCGATGAGGTTGCCGGCCGGGACGCGCGCGTCGACCAGCCTGACCGTCGCGGTGGTGGAGCCCATCAGGCCCATCTTGTCCTCGGGCTGGTCGAACTCCAGGCCGGGGGTGTCCGCCGGGACGTGGAAGCAGGAGATGCCGCGCGAGCCCTCGTCGGAGGTGCGGGCCATGACGGTGTAGAAGTCGGCCTTGCCGCCGTGCGTCGTCCACGCCTTGGCGCCGTTGAGGACGTAGGAGTCGCCGTCCCGGACGGCCTTGGCGCGCATCGCGGCCGGGTCGGACCCGGCGTGCGCCTCCGACAGGCAGTACGCGCCGAGCCGCTCGCCCGAGAGCATGTCCGGCAGCCGGCGGGCGCGCTGCTCGTCGGAGCCGAAGGCGAACAGCGGGAAGCAGGACAGCGCGTGCACGCTGACGCCGACCCCGACGCTGGCCCACACCGCGCCGATCTCCTCCAGCACCTGCAGGTAGATCTCGTACGGCTGGGCGCCGCCGCCGAACTCCTCGGGGTAGGGGAGCGTGAGCAGGCCCGCCCGGCCGAGCGTGGTGAACGCGTCGCGGGGGAAGGCGCCGGCGCGCTCGGCGTCCGCGACGCGCGGCGCCAGCTCCTTGGCGGCGATCTCGCGGGTGAGCGCGAGGAGGTCCTCGGACTCGGACGTGGGCAGGTGCCGGGTGGCGGGCATGCGCGGACTCCTTTCGCCACCTGCACGGTACCAGAACGGGTACCAGAGAATCCTTTTTGGTACTGTCACGGGATGACGGAGACGCGGGCGGAGCGGCGGCGCGCGGAGCTGGTCGAGCGGCTCATCGAGGTGTTCCTCGACCGCGGGTTCGCCGAGCTGAGCGTCGCCGAGCTGGCGGCCGTCCTGCGCTGCTCCAAGAGCACCCTGTACGCCGTCGCGGCCAGCCGCGAGCAGATCATCGTGACCGTGGTGCGGGCGTTCTTCCGCCGCGCCACCGAGCGCGTCGAGGCCGTCGTGGACGCGAGCGCCGGGCCCCGCGAGCGGGTCGGCGCCTACCTGCGGGCCATCTCCGCCGAGCTCGCGCCCGCCTCGCCCGCCTTCTTCGCCGACCTGGACGCCTTCGCCCCGGCCCGCGAGATCTACAAGCGCAACACCCTGATCGCCGCGCGGCGCGTGCAGGAGCTCGTCCGCGAGGCCGCACCCGGCGCGGACGCCGCGGACGCCGCGTTCGTCGGCGCCGTCGCCGGCCAGGTGATGGAGTCGATCCACCGGGGCGAGATCAAGGCGCAGACGGGCCTGGACGACTCCGCCGCCTACGCCGCGCTCGCCTCCCTCATCGTCGCCCGGACGACCGCCTGATCACGCCGTCGCCGACTGCAGGGCGTGCTCGACCAGCCGGATCAGGACGTTCTTGGCCGAGTCGTGGTGCCGCACGTCGCACAGCACGACCGGGACGTCCGGGTCGAGGTCGAGGGCGTCGGCGATCTGCTCGGGGGTGTAGCGGCGGGCGCCGTCGAAGACGTTCGCCGCGACGACGAACGGGATCCCCCGGTTCTCGAAGAAGTCGATGGAGGCGAAGCTCGTCGGCAGCCGCCGCGTGTCGACCAGCACGATCGCGCCGACGGCGCCGTAGGCGATCTGGTCCCACATGAACCAGAACCGCTCCTGCCCCGGCGTGCCGAACAGGTACAACCGGACGCCGCCGGTGAAGGTGAGCCGCCCGAAGTCCATCGCGACGGTCGTGGTGGTCTTGCGCTCGACGCCGCCGAGGTCGTCCACGCCGACGGACGCGTCGGTGAGGACCTCCTCGGTGCGCAGCGGGCGGATCTCGCTGACCGCGCCGACCAGGGTCGTCTTGCCGACGCCGAAACCCCCCGCCACCAGGATCTTCAGCGTGTGCGCGGGGAGGTCCTCGGCGGGCGCTGTGGGGTCATAGGCGGCGGAGTTCATCGAGCACTCTCATCAGGATCTTCGGGTCGGGACGGCCGGTGCCCTGCCCGGACGGCCCGGCCTGCGGGACTTCTTCGACGAGGCCGTAGTGGTGCAGGTCCGCGAGCAGGATCTGCACGACCCGCAGCGGCAGGTCGGTGTCGGAGGCCAGGTCGGCGGGGGTGGAGGGGCGGTGGCACAGCTCCAGCAGCCGCCGCTGCTCGCGCGACAGCCACACCCGCTCGCCGGGCGTGCGGCCCGTCGCGACGACCAGCGTGACCATGTCGACGGCGATCCCGTGGGGGCGGGTCCGCCCGCGGGTCACCGCGTAGGGCCGCACGATCGGGCCGGCGTCCGCGCCGACCCAGCGCTCTCTCGGAGTCTCCACGGCCGGCTCAGCCCGGGGCGCCGGCCTGCGACGGGTCGGCCGCGTCCTGCGCCCGCGGCGCCGTGCCGAGCTGGCGCCGCACCCGTTTGATCAGCATGGTGGTCTCGTAGGCGACCAGCCCGGCGTTGCCGCCCGCGTCGCTCAGCACCGCCAGGCAGCTCCCGTTGCCGGCGGGCATCACGAAGAACAGCAGCCCGTCCAGCTCGACGACGGTCTGCCGGACCTGCTTGGCCTGGAAGTGCTCGCGGGCGCCGTTGGCCAGGCTGTGGAAGCCCGACGACAGCGCGGCGAGGAACTCGGCGTCCTTGCGGGTGACCCCGCCGGAGGCGCCCATCACCAGGCCGTCCCGCGACAGCAGCACGGCCTGGTGCACCTCCCCGACCCGCTCGACCAGATCGTCCAGCAGCCAGTCCAGCTCTCCGGTGGCGTGGCCCTGCTGCGTCATCCCTGCCCCCATTCATCGCGTGGATCGCGATCGTCCGGATCGTCGTCGTCCCTGCCCCGAAGCCATCCCGACTGTAGCGATGACATCAGGTCCCGGTTGACCTCCGGGCTCGGCTCCTCGTACTCCTCGTCCGGCCCGCCGCCCCAGGCCCGGCCGGGGTCGGCGGGCCCCGGCGCGGGCCGCGCGCGCAGCTGCGGCGCCATGTTGCGCTGCCGCACCCGGCGGGGGAGCCGGCCCGTCACCTCGCTCGACTCGCCCGCGGCCGCCTCCGGGTCCGCGGCGGCCGGCCCCGGCCGTCCGC
>NZ_JBEPCJ010000156.1:0-14303 GCF_040299565.1 Spirillospora sp. NPDC000708 | reverse complement strand
TGGGCGCTTTTTTCCCTATCCCCGCAATTCCTCCCACCCCCGCACCCCCGGACCCCGCCCCGCGGTCCGCGCCACCCGCCCACCCCCCCCGGGGGCCCCCCCCGGCCCGGGGGCCCCGCCCCCTACGCGGGCGAGGCGGCCCCTTCGTCCTACCGCTGCCCGGCCCGGTCGACGAGCTTGGTGACCACGCGGGTGAGGGAGTACATGACGGTCCCCACCGGGACGTTGTAGCGGGGGTCCTTGCCCTTCGTCGCGGAGATCGGGGCGTTGCGGCCGGTGTTGACCGTCCGCTGCGCCACCATCTGGTAGGTCGCCGGGTCCAGCAGGAACTGCTCGCCGGACCCGTGGGACAGCGCGATGGCGGACCGTCCGGCGCCGTCCTTGACGTTCCGGTCGACCTGGACGCCGGGGATCGCGGCCAGCACCCGGTAGAGCGCGGCCTGCGTCGCGGGCGGCATGGTGACCGGCGCGTCCCACAGCATCTGGGCGGCGACGCGGAAGGCCTGCCCGTCCCGGTCCTTGATCATCCGCTCCCGGGCGGGCGTGGCGTCCACCTCCTTGTAGACCAGGGCGCGCAGCTTCCGGGGGTCGCCGGGCAGCGACATCAGGCGGTCGGTCTCCGCCTTGGAGCTCTTGGCCCCCGCGCCCGTGTGGCGGTAGATCACCAGCTTGCCGTTCAGCAGGCTCGCGTCCTGCGAGCCGTCGAGCTTGATCCAGTCCTCCGAGTAGTGCGGCTTGGGGCCGTGCTCGGCGGTGGGCCCCATCTCGACCGCCCTGGTGTACCACCACTGGCCGGGGCGCGGCTTGACGGGCGGGCGCGCCTCGGCCGTCTGCGCGGCCTTGCCCAGCACCTGCGTGGCGCTCACCAGCTGGACGGCGGGCGGCCGCGGCGGGGCCGTCCCGTCACCGCCGCCGCCGACCACGGCCACCGCGCCCGCGGTGACGGCCGCGACCGTCACCGCCGAGGCGGCGATGCCCGCACGGTTGCGGAACCGTCGCCGCCGCCCCCTCGCGATGCCCCCGGTGATGAGGCCGTCCAGCGGCGGCTCCAGTCCTTCGGCGGTGCGGCGCATCGCCTCGGCCAGCCGGTCCTCCACCGCGTTCATTCCCGCTTCCCCCTGCATCTCGGCGTCCCCTTCCCGCGTCATCGGATGAGCTCCTCGAACTCCTCGCCCAGCGCCTCGCGGAGCCTGCCCAGCGCCCGCATGCTCCGGTTGCGCACCGCCCCGCCGCTCAGCCGCAGCGCGGACGCCACGTCCTCCACGCTCATGTCCTCCCAGTAGCGCAGGACCAGCACGGCGCGGTCCTGCGGGGGAAGCTGGGCGAGGCCGTTCAGCAGCGTCACGCGGAGCGCCTGGTCGGCGTCGGCGGAGGCCGTCTCGGGCAGTCGCCGCGACGGCGTCTCCTGGTTGCTGTGCTTGCGCACGTGCGACATGTAGGTGCGCATGAGCACGGTCCGCGCGTAGGCGGCCGGGTTGTCGGCGCGCTGCACGCGCCGCCACGACGCGTAGAGCTTTCCCAGCGTCGTCTGCACCAGGTCCTCGGCGAGGTGCCGGTCCCCGCACATCAGGCAGGCGGTGCGGAACAACGAGGCGCCGCGCGCGGCGGCGAATTCATGAAATCCATGCGGATCTTCGGCCATCGGGCCTTCCCAGCGTCGTCCATCGGTTCCGTCCCTACAGACGCCGCGAGCCGATCGCCTTGTCACAAACGAGAGGGGAGGGATTCGCCGCCGGCGGGCCCGCCCCCTTCGTTTCGCGAGCTCAGCCGGCGAATTCGATCCGGGCCTGTGGGGCGCGGTCGTCGAGGAGGGGGCGCCTCTCTGATCAAGATCGGCATCGTCCGCCGTCCCCATGCCAGGGGCGGCGCTCCGCCGTCATCCCTGGCTTTCCCCCGGGTCCGAACCGCGCAGGAAGCGCTCGCCGAGCGGCGTCAGCGCGTGGTGCACCGTCTTGCCCCGGCGCTCGCTGGTGATGAGACCGGCGCCGCGAAGGGCGGTGGCATGCTGGGACGCGGACGCCGCGCTGATCCGAAGCCGGGCCGCCAGCGCCCCCGTCGTGAGCTCCCGCTGCGCGCCGACCACCTGGATCACGGCCGCCCGCGTCCGGCCGAACACCTGCGGCAGGGCGTCGCGCCCGCCCGCCGCGCCGAACGGCCGCGACGCGGGCACCACCACGGCCGCCGGATCGTCGCCGGCGATCAGGACGCGCGGCTCGGTGACGAACGGCGAGAGGACGAACTGGACGCCCCGCCCCTGCAGGCGCACGTCGCCGTCGCGCAGCGTGTCGATCTCCAGAACCGGCGGCGCCCAGCGGATGCCGCCGTGCAGGCTCTCCAGCAGGCCGCCGATGCCGCGTTCGGCCATCGTCCGGGCATGACCACCGGCCTCGGCGGACAGATGGGCGCCCATACCGGACCACAGGTCGGCCAGCGCGACCCGGTGGAAGTCACGGAGCCCGCAGATGAGCGCCCGCATCGCCTCCGGGTCTCCGGCGGCCAGGCGGGACAGCCACGAAACCGGCGGCCGCGGACCGTACGTCCGCTCCAATTCCGCGCGGATGCGCCGCACGGGCGTGGACGCGACGGCGTCGAGCTCCGATTCGAACCCCGGCACATGCGTGTACGGCGTCAGGAAATCGGGGAGCAGGCGTCCGGGCGGGACCAGGTCGAGCAGCAGACGCGACGGGCCGGTGAGCCTCGTGCGCGTCCGCGCCCGCCACGGCCCGGGAACCGGTTCCGGCCCGGCGCCGCGCAGGGCCTGGGCGCCGAAAACGGTCTGGGCGATCGGCGAGAGGCCCGGGGTGATGCGGATCCGGGTGAGGTCCTCGTAGTCGAGCCAGAGCCGCAGCATGGCCGGAATTTACAACATTTAAGCTATTTCCAAAATCATTGCACCCGGGCCGGAGCCTCCTGGAAGGTGCGGGCATGAACCGCCTCCGCCTGTTGTGCCGCACCGTTCCGCTGATGGTGTTCGCCGCCCTTACCGCGATCGCGCTGCCCGCCCGCGCCGATGTCCGTGAGGGCGACATCGACGGAGTTCCCTACCGCGTCGAGGTCCCCGCCCACTGGAACGGGACGCTTCTCCTGTGGAGCCACGGCGCGTACAGCCTGGAGTCCCCCGCGCCGTCGGACATCGCACTGACCAACCACCCGGCCACAAAGCAGTGGCTGCTCGACCACGGATACGCGCTCGCGGGCTCGCAGTTCCGCGTTCCGCGCGGCTGGGGCGTGGTCGAGTCGGGCCTGAAGGACCAGATGGACCTGCTCGACTGGTTCACCGCGAACATCGGCGAGCCCCGGCGCACCATCTCGGCGGGCGCGTCCGCCGGCGGCCTCACCGCCGTTTTGCTGGCGGAACGCAACCCACGCCGCTTCGCCGGCGTCGCCTCCGTCTGCGGAGTCCTCGGCGGCACGACCGGCCACTTCAACAGCGCCCTCGACGCGAACTTCGCGATCAGGACACTGCTCGCGCCCGCGCTCGACCTGGTCCGCATCAAGGACCCGCAGACGAACACGACCAACGCCCGCCGCGCACTGGGAGCCGCCCTCGACGACCCCCGCGGGCGCGCTCGCCTCGCCCTCGCCGCCGCGCTCGCCGACATCCCCGGCCGCTACGCCTCGCGCGCACCGGCACCCGACACGGTCGCCGGCCAGGTGGAACAGCAGACCTACTACGCCGCCTACGACCGAGGCGCCTTCTGGGGCCTCAACCGCACCGACATCGAGCAGCGAGCCGACGGCAACCCGTCCTGGAACACGGGTGTGGACTACCGGACGCTCCTGGCCCGCTCCACCCAGAAGCAGCTGGTGAAACGCGCCTACCGCGAAGCCGGCCTGAGCCTTCGCCAGGACCTCGCCCGCCTCAACGCAGCCCCCCGGGTCGAGGCCGATCCCACGGCCGTCCGCTATCTCGACCGCTACGGCACCCCCACCGGCCGCACCCCCTGGCCAGTGGTGACCCTGCACACGACCGGCGACGGCAACGTCCCCCCGGAGAACCAGAGCTGGTACGCCGCCCAGGTCCGCCGGGCGGGCAACCCGGCCGACCTGAAGCAGCTGTACGTCGACCGCGGCTACCACTGCGCCTTCACCGCCTCCGAAGAGATCACGACCCTCCGGACCCTCCTGACCCGAATGAACACCCGCCACTGGCCGACCACCCGGCCGGCCGCGCTGAACAGCGCCGCGACCGAGCTCGGCCCCGACTACCAGACCGTCTTCGACACAGACCCCGAACCGGGCCTGCACCCGACGAGCCCGTCCTTCACCCGCCACCACCCAGGACCGTACCTACGCCCATAGCCACAAGTCAGAGGCCATGATCCGCGGGGGCGAGCCATGGCCTCTGACCTGCTCCCGGCCGCGGCCCTGCACATGCAGGTCCTGGTCCCGGGAGGCATCGGCGGCGTGGCGAGCGGTCTTCTACCGGGCGCGTGCGTGTCGGCGCTCGCCCAGCGTCGACCAGGTCATCGCCATGAGCGCGGCGAGCGTGCCCGCCGGAGGCGCTCACATCAGGAAGAGGTGGCTCGGTCTGTCGGCGCAGCGTTCTCCAGGGTGCGGCCATAGGATGGCGCGCCGTGGACCTGACAGCCGAACACCGTGATTCGCCCATCACCGAGGCGGGGCACTCGCCCGTTCCCGCCGTCTTCGGACTTGCCGGTCGGCCCTGCCCGCTGTGCGGCGAACGCGTCAGCCAGGCGACGCAGGCGGCCGACGACCTTCAGGTGCTTCGGCCCTGCGGGTGCGTGGTCTAGCGGCCCCGGGCGGCCACCGGGGCCTGGATGAAGGCCGGGTCTTCTTTGGCGCGGGCGGGGCGCCGCGTGGAGCCGCTTTTGCGTGCTCGGGGTAGACGGTCCATGTGACCGGGCTTGATTATTCGGCCGCGTTCGATGCGTTGCCCGTTGCGTGCGCGGTGCTGTCGCCGGAACTGGTGTACGTCTCGGTGAACCGGGCTTATGAGCGCGTTGTGGAGCGTGAGCGGGGGCAGCTTTTGGGCCGTCGGATCTACGAGCTGTTCCCCGGCGGACGCCTCGGCGACATTGTCGGCGACCTGCTGGAACTGGCGCGTCTGGAGGGCGGCGCGCCCTTTGTGACCGAACCGGTCGACCTGTCGGCACTGGTGGCCGCCGAGGTCGAACGCGCCGACCCGGCCTGCCGCACCGTCGTCGACATCGCCCCCGGCGTCATGGTCGAGGGCTCGCCGGTCCGCTTAGCCCGGGTGCTGGCCAACCTGCTGGGCAACGCCGACCGGCACGCCGTTCCAGCGCTTCTACCGCCGCGCCGACACCCGGCGCAGCGACCCCGACGGCACCGGCCTCGGCCTGCCCATCGCCCGCCATATCGCCCGCGCCCACCACGGTGACCTGCACGTCGCCGACCACCCCCAGGGAACCCGCATGCTCCTCCGCTTGCCCTGCACATCACCCTGATCACTTGGCGACCCGTCTTCTTCCGCCGCACGTCGGTGCGGAGAGATTCCGTTGCTCAGGCTTGGCGCACTGCTGCTTCATCCCGGTGTCCTGCGTCCCTTTGACGGCCTCTCATCCGAAGCGCGACCCACTACTGGCCGAACACCGGCCAGGTCGGTGCCCCTGCCGGACCTGCTCGTCGTCATGGCAGTGGTCGTGGGTGCCGGTCAGTTGCTGGCGTGGGCGGTGTTGTCGAGCCAGTGCTGGGCGAGGTCGGCGTCGCCGTCAACGCTGATCTCGTGGGCTGGGCCGTCGGCGAGGGGGAGTCGCCGGGTCAAGGTCAGCAGCAGCGCTTGCGCCGGGCCGCTCACCGTCACATCGGCCTGCCCGGTTCCAGGCCGCCACCCGGCTCCGTCGGGCCGCCTTTCGACGAACCAGGCGTCCGCGCCATCGGTGGCGTCGGTGGCCAGCCACTGCAGAGTCTGCCCGGTGCCGCGGAGGGCGTGGGCCGACTTCGGCCGCTGCATCGCCCACGTGGGCGAGGTGAGCATCGTGAGGTGGTTGCCGATGAGCGCGGCTGCGATGTCGGGGTCGACCTCGGTCTCCCGGTCCGCCGCGGTGGCCGCGTCGAAGCCGGGGACGACCGCCTCGTTGAGCATGCTGGACATCCAGAACCGTCCGCCGGACCGCTGGTCCCCGGAGGCGTTGAACACCTGCGCCGCCAGCGCCTCGTCGGAGCACGCGTCCGCGACCCGCTGCGGACCGCCACGGGAGTCGGCTCGGTTTCCGATCTGGGCGCGGCACGGACGAGACCGGCACGCCCGGGCTGTTTCCTGGAATGATCACGGGTGACAGACACGCTTGTTCTTCTGATCAGAGGTGTGCCGATGGATCCGCTGCAGCCGGGTGATCCGCGCCAGGTCGGGCCGTACCGGCTGACCGGCCGGCTGGGTGCGGGTGGGATGGGGCAGGTCTACCTGGGGGTTTCCCCCGGCGGCCGGAAGGTCGCGGTGAAGGTGATCCGGACCGAGCACGTTTCCAGTCCGCGGTTCCGGGCGCGGTTCGCACGGGAGGTGCAGGCCGCGCAGCGGGTAGGCGGATTCCATACCGCGCCGGTGGTCGATGCCGACCCCGATGCCGAGTCGCCGTGGCTGGTGACCGCGTTCATCCCCGGTCCGTCCCTGCACCAGGTCGTCGGCCGCCAGGGCCCGCTGGAGGCGGGGGCGGCGCGCGAGCTGGGAGCCGGGCTGGCCGAGGGGCTGGCCGCGATCCACGCCTGCGGGGTGGTGCATCGGGACCTGAAGCCGGGCAATGTGATCATGGCTGAGGACGGGCCGCGGATCATCGACTTCGGCATCGCCCGCCCGGCCGACGCCGGCTCCTTGACGTCGGCCGGCGTCGTCATCGGCACGTTCGCCTACATGTCGCCCGAACAGGTGCGCGGAGAGCGGGCCGGGCCGGCCGGCGACGTGTTCTCACTGGGGTGCGTGCTGATCTACGCCGCCACCGGGCGGGGGCCGTTCGACGCCCCGACCATTCCCGCGATCGTGTACCGCATCATCAACGAGGAACCCGGCCTGGACGGAATCCCCGGCGACCTGCGCGAGCTGATCGGCGCGTGCTTGGCCAAATCGCCCGCCGACCGTCCCGGAGCCAAAGAGATCCTCGACCGGCTCGGCACTCACGCAACCGACCCGACCGCTGCCGTTGCGGCTGCCGACGCACGGACGGTGACGTCACCGGCCGACCGGCCGGTCACCGCGGAAAGGCCGGCCCCGTCCCGACCGGCGCTTCGTCACCCGCCGACGGTTCCGACGGCCACCGCCACCCGCACGGAGACCGAGGACGGCGGTGCCGGGCCGGTCGACCCCGCACGGACACCCGCGCCCGCACGCAGCACCCTTCCGCGACGCGCCTTGATTCTCGGCGCGCTCGGCACGGCCGGCCTCGGCGCCGTGTCCTATCCGGTGATCCGCCGGCTCGAAGCCGATCACCCCATCGCCACCATCGACAGCGACAGCTTCCCGGTGGTGTTCAGCCCCGACGGTCGCACCCTGGCCACCGGCAGCACCGATGGGCCCCTGCGGCTGTGGGATGTGGCGACCCGACACAACACCGCGACCCTCACCGGCCATACCGACATCGTCGGCGCGCTGGCGTTCAGCCCCGACGGCAGGACCCTGGCCAGCGGCAGCGCCGACCGCACCGTGCGACTGTGGGACGTGGCGGCCAGGCGCAACACCGCCACCCTCGGCGACAAAAGCGACGCGAGCTCTGTTGCGTTCAGTCCTGACGGCAAGCTCCTGGCCACCGGCGGCACGGAGGAGACCGTGCGGCTGTGGGACGTGGCGACCGGAAGAACCACCGCCACCCTCACCAGCGACCCCGGCAGCGTCGACTACGTCCAGTCGGTGGCGTTCAGCCCCGACGGCCGGACCCTGGCCAGCGGCAGCTCCAAGGGGACCGTGCAACTGTGGGACATGACGACCCGGCGCAGCACCGCCGCACTCGAGCACGGAAGCGGCGTCAGCTCGGTGGCGTTCAGTCCGGACGGCCGCACCCTGGCCACCGGTGACGACAAGGGCATCGTGCGGCTGTGGGACGCGGCGACTCGACACAACACCGCCACACTCACCAGCCATCACAGAAAGCCCGAGAACATCGACTCGGTGGCGTTCAGCCCCGACGGCCGTACTTTGGCCACCGGTGTCGGCGGCAACCAAAGAACCGTGCGGCTATGGGACATGGCGACCCGACACAATACCGCCACGCTCGGTCACGAAGATGGCGACGTCGTCTCGGTGGCGTTCAGCCCCGACGGCAAGACCCTGGCCAGCAGCTGTCCCGCCGACAAGAAAGTGCGGCTCTGGAAGGTCGGGTGACTCTCATCGCGCGAACCTGTGCCGCCCTTCCGCCAACCTCATAGCCCGAGTCACGGGCCGTCGCTCAGCGCACGTCCACGTAGTCGGTGGGCTTGTTGGAGGCGAGGTAGGCGGAGCTGCCCTTGTAGGCGGCCATCCAGGTGCCGTCCTTGGACGCCTTGAAGGTCTTGCTGAACCATCCGCTGCTCGCGGTCTTCACCACGGCCACCTGCGTCCAGGTGCCGGAGCCCTTTGATTGGAAGTACAGGTAAACGGATGCGCCCGGCCCCGGCAGCTTCTTGTCCAAGTACCGGAACAACTGCCCCTTGACCGTGATGGTCTTCCCCTTCGCCACCGGCTCCGGAGAAGCGTTGAAGCCGGCGATGGACGTCCCGTACCGCACGTCGACATAGACCGGGTTGCTGGAGAGCGCCATGTAGGCGGAGCTGCCCGCGTACCGGACCCGCCAGTACCCGTCTTGCTTGGCCGCTCCGGTGGTCAGGCGGAACAATCCGTTGGACGTCGTCTTGCCGCTTCCAGCCGCAGCCCACCCCGTCTTTCCGTTCGCGGAGAACTCCGCGACGAGCGGTGCGCCCGCGATCGCCAGCGCGCCCGGAAGGGAGCCCAGCCTGCCGCTGATGGAGAGCGCCTGACCGTAACGCCCCGGGTTCGGCGTCAGCTTCAGGTCGTTGATGACGCTGTCGCGCCGGACGTCCAGCGTGCCCGCCGCGGTCCGGGCGTCCTCAAGGAAGGGATCGCCGCTCGCGACGACCGTGAGCGGCCCCGTCCTGTCGGCCGCGAAGCGTGAGGTGAACGTGCCGTCCGCCGCCGTCGGCCCCAGAGGGACGTTCTCCACGGTGGTGCCCGAACCGACGACCGCCGTGAGCTGCACACCCGGCGCGGGCACCAGGCCCGCCGCGCCGTGCCTCAGCAGCGTCCTCTGGACCGTCACATCGGTGCCGGTCGCCACGGGTTGCGGCGTCGTCAGTCGCGCGGACAGCTCCGTCGCCTGCTTCGCGACGGTGACGCCGGTCACCTGGCCGGTCGCGCAGTTTTGCCCGTCCGCCACGTAAGAAGCGGTCACCGGGAATCGGCCTTGCGACGTGAACGTGAAGGATCCGTCCGGGCCCGCCTGCGTGGTGAAAGCACCGCCGTCGCCGTTGATGTGGGCGTCGGGCACCGGTTCGGGGGTGGCCTCACGCGACTTCTGCACCATGAGGCGACCGTGGACGGTGACGTCCGAGTGGTCCGCGTCGATGACCGACGGTTCGGTGACGAGGTCGGTGATGCTCGTCTCGTAGCAGTCGTTGAAATTGGCCCACGTGCTCGCGGTCGCCCCGTCCGCCGTCTTGACCTGCGCGTTCACGTAGTTGGCGCGCGGATGCCGCACGATGTCGGTGTGGTACTCGGCCTGCCACGTGCCGTCATGGTCGGTCCCGGCGACCCGCGTGAACCGGACGGTGTCGTACGCCGCGCCCGCGGTGGTCGGATAGTGCAGGCTCGCCGTGACGTCGGTGACGCCGCTGGCGGACTTCGCCGTGAGGGTGAGCACGACCACCCGGTCAGGGGCGAGGCGATCGAGGGTCGCGGTCAGCTTGATGTCCGTCGCGTCCGCGCGGGCGGCGGCCGGGACGAACGCGGTCGATGTCACCAGCACGGCGGCGACCAGGAAGGACGACTTACGGTGCACGGAAGGTATCTCTCCCCGAAGCGATCAAGAAATGACCGGCGAGGAGGGGACGCCCAAGATCCTCGACCGGTTGCCCGGTGGAGGAGTCCCACTGATCACATTTCGATCACCGGCTCTTGATCGGAAGCCGTCCGCTGCCATGCGTGGCCGAACGGATGCGGCCGCCTCGGCGACGTCCTGAAGACCGAGGCGGTCAACACCGGCGAGCCCGCCAAGAGGCGCCCCCCGGCCGAATGACGGCGGGGCGTATCGCGTTTCCACAGGTGGCATTCAAGTGATCTGCGGAAACGCGACACGTTTTGTGGTGCGCGGAGCGGCCGGACGTGCCGCCGATCAGCTACCTGTCGCCGATATCGAATGGGTGGCGCTGGCGAGGACGGCTGCCGGGCCGGTGGGCGGGACGTGGGTGGCGAACTCCCAGAGGCGGTCACCGGAGAAACGCGTGTAGTAGCGCTTGGGGCCCAGTCCGAAGAAGACCTGGTCGGGCCGGAACCAGACATCGGGGCGTATCGCCGTGTAGGTCTCCGACTGGATGGAGACGCTGACGACCAGAGCTCCACCGTCAGCCGTTTTGAGTGCGTAGACCGGTTGGGGCCGGGCCTTCCAGCTCGTGCCGCCCGACCACCGGTTTCCGCTGTTGGTTCTGTTCACCGACTTGGCCCAGCTCTTGCCGAGCTGCGAGGTGAGCGGTCCCGGGGCGAACCCGGGGGCGGGACGCTTGCCGAGCGCCGCCGCGCTCAGGTAGTCGGAGATCTTGGTCCCGACACCGAGGGCGGCTCCCGCCGTGACGGCCGTCGCCGAGCCGTCGGCGTTGCGGGCGATCGCCGGGAACTTCTGGCCCTTCGCCAGCCACGGGCCGGCGGTCGCCTTGTACGAGCCGCCTCCGGTGTCGAGGAACACGAGCATCTCGGTCTCCCCGCCATCGGTCGACTTCGCCGTCACGGCGAACCACGCGGGGCCCGTGGTGTGCGGAATGAAGAACTGGGCGTCCCGGTAGAAGAAGGCGGGAATCTTCTTTTCCTGCTTGGCCCGGATGCGCTTGTTGCCCGCCAGATCGACTTCGAGCATGGGGCCGGTCTCGTTGGAGCGCAGCAGCGCGTCGGAGACCCGCGCGTTCGCCTGGTTGTTGACCTTCTGGTAGTTGGCGAAAATGGCCTTGGCCTGAGCTTCGGTAACCGGCGTGACGGCGGGCGGCCGGCTCGGCGAGGTCGGGGAACCGGTCGCGTGCTTGTGCCCGTCGGCGGCACTGGTGCCGCACCCGGCGGCGAGCGTTCCGAGGACGGCGGCCCCCAGGACGACATGAAGTCGAACTCTCGGCGGCTGCTTCGCGTCTGGCACCTCGTGCTCCCGTCTTGCCGGGCCGCACGTGGTCGCCGGCCTCCAGGGATGACAGTGCGCGTGTTGGAGCAGGTCGCAACCGGTGAGGCGTCGTGGCCTCCCTCACGAACCGGCCCCTCGTCGTCCGCCAAGCCATGAATGGCGCTGGCCGACTGCCCGTCCCCACCGCTCGATTGCTGGCAAGCGTCGATGGGGGAGGCGATCGGCGCGACGTCCTGGGCCGCACCTGTGGGCGCCGCGCTCGGCCTCGCCTGGGCCCCTGGGACAACGACGACGCCCCAGCCGTCGCGCTTGAGGCCGCTTGGCGATCTCGACCTCGGACAGGGAACGGGACCGGGCCACCTCATGGGGGTGCGGCAGCGCGTGCCCGACCGACCGCGCCGTACCGACCAGGCGGCAGACGCGAGCGCCGGCATCTCGACGCGCACCTAGTGAGGTTCGTTGGACGAATCCACTTGCGCAATGGTCAAGAGTCGTTGACCATTGGGGGCGTGTCCACTGATGATCTTCCTGAGACGTTCCACGTCACCACTGAGGAGCAGCTGCGCGCCGTCTCCAACCTCACGCGTCACCGGATCATGGCCGTGCTCCGCTTCGAGCCGGCGACGATCACTCAGATCGCCCAGCGAGTGGGCCTGGCGAAGGGGAGTTCCAGCTATCACGTGCGGCTGCTGGAGCGGGCCGGCCTGGTGAAGGTGGTGCGGACGCGGAAGGTGAGAGGGGTCACCGAGCGGTACTACGCGATGGCCGCGCGGTCGATCGAGCTGCCCGACCCCGGGCCGGGGCAGCCGGACGTGCTGCTGCGCAATGCGGTGGCGGACCTGGAGGCGTCGCCGGCCGATGGCGAGCGGCACGTGCGGATGGCGCATCTGCGGCTCACCGATGAGCAGCTCACCGAGCTCGGGGCGCGGCTTCAGGCCCTGGCGGACGAGTACCGGACGCTGTCGGATCCATCGCTCCCCGACGCGTCGCTGGTGTTCGCACTGTTCAGGCCGGCTCAGCGCCGGCAGGTCGAGGGGGACGCCCAGTGACACCGGACCCGACCGATGACGTGACCAAGCCGCCGACCGGGTTCGGACGGCTCTGGACCGCGCAAACGGTGTCCTCGCTCGGTGACGGGGTGACGCACGCCGCGCTGCCGCTGATCGCGTTGACCACGACGCGGGACCCGATGGCTCTGGCCGTTGTCACGGCCGCAGGGACGCTCCCGTGGCTGCTGTTCGGAGTGCTCGGCGGTGCGCTGGTGGACCGCTGGGACCGCCGCCGGACGATGTGGGTCACCGACACGGCGCGCGCGGTGCTGCTCGCGGTCTTGGCGGCCGCGGCCGCGCTCGACATGCTGAGCGTCCCGCTGCTGTCGGCCGCCGCCTTCCTGCTCGCCCTCGGCGGGCTCTTCTTCGACACCGCCGCCACGGCCTATCTGCCGGACCTGCTCGGCCGCGACCCCGCCCTCCTCGAACGTGCCAACTCCCGCCTGCGCGGCGCCCAGACCGCCGCGTCAGGCCTCGCCGGACCACCTGCGGGCAGTGCGCTGCTCGCGCTCGGGCGGGCGGTTCCCCTGCTCGCCGACGCGGTGTCGTTCGCGTTCTCCGCACTCCTGGTGCGGTCGCTGCCCGTCGTGCCGCGGCCTACCGCAGGTGCTCGCGAGTCACTGCTCCGCCAAGCGCGGGCCGGGGCCGCCCATGTCTTCCATGATCGGCTGCTGCTCGGCCTCGCGCTGCGTCCGGCGGTCGGGAACGTCGCCTTCCTCGCCGTGGAGACCGTCCTGGCTCTGTTCGCCCACGAGCGCCTCGGCATCGAGACCTCCGGTTTCGGTCTGCTCCTCGCGGCGGAGGCCGCCGGTGGCCTGCTCGGCGCGGGCATCGCCTCGCGCCTCGGCCGGCTGCTCGGCACCGGTACCGCGCTGACCTGCACGGCCACGGTCGAGGGCCTGGCCATCCTGGGACTCGCCGCCGCCCCGAACCCGTACGCGGCCGGGCTCGCGCTCGCCGTCTGCGGGGCGGGAATGGGCGCCACGATGGTGCTCGGCCCGTCGCTCAGGCAGGTGATCGTCCCGGCCCACCTGATCGGCCGGGTCGCCTCCACCTCACGCATGCTCGCCATGTGCGCGGCCCCGTTCGGCGCCTTCCTCGGCGGCTGGCTGGCCACCACCTACGACCTGCGCACCCCGCTCTACGCCGCCGCCGGCCTCCTGCTGGCCATGACCGCCTTCACGGCCACCATGACCAGCAACCGCCGAGTCGAGACGGCACTACGCAACGCCGCCTCGAACAGCGGACCGGGCCACCCGGCACCCGAGGATCCCCTTCGGGAAAGCGCACCCGAACCGCAGCATCCCGCGGAGGCGACGGCGCACTGAAGCTCGTGAGCACGAAGCACCATGGACGGTGCCGACCGTCGTCGGTGCCGTGGGGTAGGCCCCGGCGACCCTCTCCCAGACCCGCACGACATCGAGCTACCGCCTCCGCGAAGCCGGACACCGGATCAGCGCCGCACCGAGGCTGTATGGGCCGCGTATCCCGTCAGCACCCTGCGGGACTTGAACCGAGTGGGCCGTCCCCCCGGGGCCACCGGCGCCGCCGCGCATCCCGTGCTCGACGACCCGCTCGCCCTCGCTCTGCTAGTCGTGTTGCCAGCGGTCGGAGAGCAGCAGGTCACCGCGCTGGCGGAACGGCTGCCGGGCCGCGGACATGTCCAGCCAACTCCCAGAGAGTGGCCACGGCTGATCGCAGAGCGCGGTATCCGTTCGGACGGGACTCGATGGAGTTCCGCTGATCGTTGGCGCCCGAGTCTGTTACCTCCCCGGAGCCGGGCCGCTGTCAACCAGAGCGTTGCGTGGCCGCCTGCGTTCCCGTCCCTGGACGCGACGAACCCCGCTCTCGTCCGGGGACGGGAGCGGGGTTCGCGAGTTGGGGGGAGCCGGGGGCGTCTGGTTAGGGATCCGTCCTGGCGGGGTCGGGTCATCCGAGGGGCTTGGGGGCGCCCTTGGTGCCGGCGCCGTGGCCC
>NZ_JBEPCJ010000155.1:0-14908 GCF_040299565.1 Spirillospora sp. NPDC000708 | reverse complement strand
GTTCTTCTTGGTCGATGAACCATCTACCGGAGACCTCACTGCGTCCGGCTCACAACACGCCGACACTCACCCCACTTCGAAACACGGCCTAGTCGAATCGATACCGCACCGTGTGATCACCGACCTGCGGAAACCGGGCGAACATGCCTGCGGACCGAACTCCAGGCCAGGTCCCGCCCACCTGACCAGGCTCGGCGCCAGGGGATCTCTCTGACGACCCTAAGCGCCAAAGTTCAGGAACGGTGTGTGATGCGCTCGAGCCACCGTTGAAGGAGAGCGGTCTCGACCGGTTCGAGGGCCTCGGTACCGCCGAGTTGGAGTTGCGCGTGCAGGCGCAGCGCGGCGGTGTGCAGTGGGTCGGCGTCGTTCTGAGCGGACGTTGTGGTCAGCACGTGCGAGAACACGGCGTCCCGCATGCGGTGGGAGAGCATCGGGTCCTCGAACAGGGCGGGTCGGGTGATGTGGTCCAGGGCGGTCCCGATGTTCGCCGAGAGGATCAGCTGAGCGGCGGTTCGCGGCTCCAGCCTCAGTGCGCCCACCGCCGCGCACCGTGTGAGCGCGGCCACCAGCAGGTCCATCACGCGCTCTCGCGCCGTCGAGTGCGACCACGGACGCGGCGTGAACATCAGCTGGTAGAGGGCCGGGTTCTCCTGGGCGAACGCCATGTGGCCGTCCCACCCGGCGTGCAGGTCGGCGACCGGGTCGCCGGTCTGCTCCTGGGCGGCCTTGAGCGCGGTGTACCGCTCGTACCCGTGGTCGGCGACGGCGTCCAGCAGCCCGCGCTTGTCACCGAACAGCCGGTAGAGCACGGGCTGGCTCACCCCGACCGCCTCGCAGACCGCGCGCGTGGCGACCTCGTGGTCGGAGGACGACGCCAGCTGCCGCTCCGCGGCCTCGATCATCGCCGCGCGAAGCGGGTCCGTCTCTGCCATGCGATCGATGATACCGCCAGCCGCTAACGATGCTACGACCGTGTGCTACGGTGAGGTCGTAACGTCGATACGAACGCTTCGTATCGGCGATAAGAGCAAGGGGTTTCTCCATGAGTGATCAGCGTGTGGCCGTCGTCAGTGGCGGCTCCCGCGGGATAGGCAAGGCGATCGCGGCGGCGCTGGCGGCACGCGGCTTCGCGGTCGCGGTGGGTTTCCAGGGGGCGGCCTCCGCCGCGGCGCGGGTGGTGGAGGAGATCACGGCGTCCGGCGGCCGGGCGATCCCGGTCCAGGCCGACGTCGCCGACGAGGGCGCCGTCGCGGAGATGTTCGACGCCGCCGAGAACTCCTTCGGCGGGGTCGATGTGGTCGTCAACTCGGCGGGACGGCTGGCGCTGTCCCCGATCGCCGACCTCGATCTGGACGAGCTGGACGCCCTGCACCGCACCAACATCCGCGGCGCGTTCGTGATGGCCCGCGAGGCCGCCCGCCGCGTCCGCGAGGGGGGCGCGATCGTGAACCTGTCCACCTCCGTGGTCGGCCTGCAGTTCCCGAGCTACGGGGCGTACGCCGCGAGCAAGGGCGCCGTCGAGGCGATGACGCTGGTGCTCGCCCGCGAGCTTCGCGGACGCGACATCACGGTCAACGCCGTCGCGCCCGGCCCGACCGCCACCGAGCTGTTCCTGGACGGCAAGGACGAGGCGACGATCGAGCATCTCGCCAAGCAGCCGCCGCTGGAGCGGCTCGGCACCCCCGAGGACATCGCCGAGGTCGTCTCCTTCCTGGCCAGTCCGGCCGGGCACTGGATCAACGGGCAGGTCGTGCGCGCGAACGGCGGCATCATCTGATGGCCGCCGTGCGACAGGTCATCGTCGTCACCGGGGCCTCCAGCGGGTTCGGCCGGCTGACGGCCGTGGCCCTGGCACGGGACGGGCACGCCGTCGCCGCCGGCATGAGGCGTACCGCGGACCGCAACGCACCTGCCGTCGCCGCCCTGCACCGGCTCGCCGTCGAGGAGGACCTCGAGCTGTCGGCGGTCGAGCTGGACGTGCAGTCGCAGGAGTCCGCCGACCTGGCCGTGGGCACCGTCCTGGATCGGTACGGCCGCCTCGACGCCGTCGTCCACAACGCGGGCCACATGGTCCTGGGTCCGGCCGAGGCGTTCACGGCCGAGGACCTCGCCGCCGTCTACGACGTCAACGTCCTCGGCGCCCAACGGGTCAACCGCGCCGCACTGCCGCACCTGCGCGTCCAGGGCTCCGGACTGCTCGTGTGGGTGGGAAGCTCCTCCACCCGAGGCGGCCACCCGCCGTTCCTCGCCCCGTACTTCGCGGCCAAGGCCGCCATGGACGCCCTCGCGGAGAGCTACGCCGCCGAGCTCATCCGGTTCGGCATCGAGACCTCCATCGTCGTCCCCGGCGCCTTCACCTCGGGCACCAACCACTTCGCCAACGCGGGCGGACCATCGGACACGGACCGCGACAAGGCCTACGAGGAGCCCTACGGCGAGCTCCGCGCCGGCCTGACCGACCGGCTGAACCGCTTGATCCCACCGGACGCCAGGGCGGAGTCCGTCGCCGACGAGATCGTCCGCATCGTCGGCCTCCCAGCGGGCCGGCGGCCGTTCCGCAGCCACGTCGATCCTAGCAAGGACGGCAGCGAGGTGGTCTCCATCGTCGCCGACCGGATCCGCGCCGAGTTCTACCAACGCGTGGGCATCGAGGACCTGCTGTCCTCGACCGCCTCCCTCTGAATCACCCAACGAAAGGAAATCGTCATGCCGTTCGCCAACCTCAAGGTCCCCGCCGACACCCTGACCCCCGAGTCCAAGAAGAAGCTCATCGACGCCGTCACCGACGCCTACGCCGACGTGTACGGCGAGCGCGCCAGGGCGACCACCCTGGTCCTCGTCGACGAGGTCCCCGACGGCGGCTGGGGGCTCGGCGGCAACATCCTCACCGCTGAGATGCTCGGCCGCAGCTGACCCACTCCCGGGGCCGGGCAGCCGCCCGGCCCCGGCCTACTCGCCGGCGACAATGGAGGGCGCCCCGCATGCCGCGCGCGGCCGGTGAGCGGGCACCGGGTCGAGTTCGACTCCACGGCCGAGGCCCAGGCTCTTTGCTTGCCGCGGGATCCGTTCCCCCTCGGACGCCCCGTACAGGGCGGCCAGCGCTTCCTGTAGATCGCGGCGCGCGTGGATCGGGTGGAACACGTGTCATCCCAGCGCCTTCTATCTCGCGCGCCGTCCGGGACTCGGTGGGGCTCGGGGACGAGGCCGCCCGTCCCCGAGCCCCGGCGCCGGAGGGGGTCGGCGCCGGCATATGTGAGCGCCCTCCCGGGGTCCGACCGCACGCCAGCGGACCCCGGGAGGACCGGTTCCCGGTCGCGGCCCGGCCGCCCCGCCGGCGAACACCGCACCGCTCGGTGCGGGGGGCGGGCCGCGCGAGTGCCGATGCCCGGACCGGGCAGGGCCAAACAAGCGCCTGGTAGCGGCGCTGGCGGCCCCTCGGGCGCACTCCGGGAGAGCCCGGCCGAGTAGGTGGTAACTCCCATTGCCCTGCGGTCCCGGGCCTGTGGCCCCGTCTGCTCACCCACAGCCCGCCTCGGCATAACCAGACTGAACCGTCGCGGCGGTCGCACGGAGCTCGCCGCGACGAACCATGACACCGTGGAGGCCCGAACCTTCCCCTCCAGTGGAGAAGTCTGGGCCTGCACGCTTTGCGGGGTGAGGGTGCAAGAGGGGCGATCGTCCCAGGCCGGGAGGGTTCCCCAAGGCAGGGAAGTGGTCCGATGACCGGGCTCTCTTGCAGGCTGATGCAGAGTTCCCGGCGCCTTCCCCGGCCATCGGGAGCCCGTGTGTCGGCCCCGGGGCGGGCGCGACCTACGTGCCCGGGAAGGATCGTCGGGAGCCGGTGGTATGCCTTGTCTTTAGTTGTGCAGCGGTGATTCGCCGATGGGGGTGTTCTGTGCCGCTGCGAGCCACCATCGCCCGGCGCGTTCGACCAGGACGTACAGTGCCATCTCGGAGAATCCGTCGGCGTCGGCTGCCTGCCGGCGGATGTGTGTCACCACCACGCCGGGTGCGGGGGCGAGTGCGGTGACCACCTCGAACCGTGACGCTGGTGCGGCGTTCGCCACCATGAGCCGTCGGTGGATGGCGTTCAGTTCGGTGTAGCCGGCCACGGTGGCTCCGTAGGGGCTGCCCCACAGCACGTCTGCCGCGAAGGCGGAGTTGTAGAGGTCGGCGTCGCGGGTCTCGCCGGCCCGCTGCAGTGTCGCGGCGAAGTCGGCTGCCACTGTCTGTGCGCTCACGGCCTGTTGGTGGTCGCTCAGGGCGGGTCGCGTCTTCATGGTTCCTCTATCCGTTTCCGTCTGGGTTCGGTGCGGGATCGATGGGGTGCCGGAGTTCGGCACGGAAGGGCGCCGTTGGTGGGGCCAGCGCGCGCTCGCCGGGGCGGCGGCGGTCGTGTCGGGGGTTCTCCGGGGATGCTGGGGGTGGCTCGGTCCGGTCCGGTTACCCGGGCGGGGCCTGCGGGGTGAGGATCACCAGGGGCAGTTCGCGTGCTGATTCCTCTTGGTACTTGGCGTATTGGGGGAACAGTTCGGTCATGATCTGCCACAGCCGGGGCTTCTCCTCGGCGGTGGCGGTGCGGGCGGTCGCGGTGAAGTGGTCCGGACCGACCTGCAGTGACACCGTCGGGGTTTCGGTGAGGTTGAGGTACCAGGCCGGGTGGCGTTCCGCGCCGCCGTTGGAGGCGACCAGCAGGAAGCGGTCCTGGTCGCGGCCGTAGATCAGCGCGGTGCGGCGGAGTTTGCCCGACCTGCGGCCGCGGGTGGTGAGCAGCAGCGTTGGCCAGCCCTGGTAGAGGTGACCCTGGACGCCTCCGGTTTCGAGGTAGGCGCGGATGTGATCGGCGACCCACGGGGTGGGGCTGTCGACGATCTCGTTCTCCTGCGCTGTCATCGCCCGCTCCCGTTGTCGGCGGCCCGGGGCGTGGTCGTCCACCAGAAGACGGGGATCAGAACGGCTCCGACGGCCACATGGGTAAGGGCGAGCACCGCTTTGCTCCCGCCGGAAGCCTGCACGCCGATGATGGGCAGGAACGACACCGCGAGCAGGATCAGAGCGGCGGCCGCCCAGATCGCTGGCGCGGCCGCGACCGCACTCGCCGCGGCGAGTGCCTGTGCAGGTCCTGGACTCCTACGGCCGGCGCGTCGACCCGTGGTCGCCTGTGTCATCGCGACATCTCCTTCAGGTACCTCATAGTTCAGTTCCTTAAGTTTCTTGGAGCGTAGCACTTACTTCAGGAGCTCAACAATCCAGTTGCTTAAGCGGCGGCTATGCTGGTCGCATGCGCTCCAATGCCGACGCCGACGCCGACGCCGAAACCGGTGCCGGCACCGACGCCGATGCGGTCGTAGCTGAGCTGAGCGGACTGGTCTTCGAGGTCACCGGGCGGCTGCGCGCCCAGTTCAACGCCGCCGCGGCGGAGCTCGGCCTCCCCCCGGCCCAGGCGCTCGTCCTGACCAACCTGTCCGGCCCCGCCCCGATGCGTCAGCTGGCCGACTGGCTGTCATGCGAGCCGTCCAACGTCACCGGCATCGTCGACGGCCTGGAGCGCCGCGGCATGGTGACCCGCCGGCCCGCTCCGGGCGACCGCCGGGTCAAGCACGTGGTGCTCACCGAAGCCGGCGAGCGCAAGCGCCGGGAGTTGCGCTCCAGCGCCCACGCGCTGGCCCGGACCTTTTTCGAACTCCCCGGCTCCGACCAGCGGCACCTCCGTGACCTGCTGGCACGCGTCCTCGCCGGCCCATCGGCAAGCACGGATGCCGAAGCCGGCTGAGACGCCGAAGCGCCACGCCCTGTCGGCGGGCTCTCGTCGATCGGCGCTGACCATCCCCGACCGGGCCCGTGGAAGACGGTGGGTACTCCCGGCAGGGCGCGCCCGGGCACGATTCTCAACAGACACGGCGCCGCCTTGGTTCGCACCTGGAACCAAGATCGCTGCGTGTTGAGACGGTCGATGGGGCGCGGCGGCCGCCCGGATCGCCTCGGGTGCGCTGGCCGAGGGAGCAAGCTGCGGCGGACGGGGGCGGTGGCCGAGTCCGGGTTGACGAGCCGGGTGGTCAATGGTGCGTGGCGGGCGTTGGTCGCTGCCGGAACGGTGGCGGTGCCGCCCAATCGTGAGGAGTTCGTGAAGGCGCCCGAGCCGCGCCGCTGCCGCGGCGCGGACCTCGGCCTCTGGACGGTGGGGCGGAGATTAGGCGTCCTCGTCTGGCGCCAACACGCTCTGGGCGGCAGTGGTGAACGCCCCGTAGGCCAGGTGGTACTGCTCCTCAAGGCTCGCCAGCTCAGCCCGCATCTCTTCGAGCCCGCCAGCGGGGCCGAGCACCAGCTCCACCCGCTGCTGCTGTCTCTTGCTCAGCGCCTCCGCCCGTCGCGAGACCGCCTGCGGGTCAAGGGGCAGCACATATGCCACGGCCCGCCGCAGCTCCGCGAGTGTCCGCTGTGCCTCCTGCGCGGCATCGCGGACAGCCGGGCCCGTCGGCCAGGGGCGCGCCGCCTGCCGCCTCCTGGCGCAGCTCCCACACCTGCGCGAAGGCCGCGTGCGCGTCATCGCAGCGGTCCAGCACCCGCGCGTACGCCGCACGCCGTTCCTCCCACAACCTCGCCCGGCCCTGCGCCCCGGCTTCCTCGCGCACTTGCAGCACCGCCGCCTTCCGCTGCACCCAGGCGCCGCCCAGAGTGCCCAGCACCGCCAGCGATGAAGCCCACGGCGCCGCTATGCCCTGATCCACAATCTGAGCCCTTCCGTCAGTTGCCTTCGGCGTCGCGCGGCTGACGGTACAGCCGATCTGTCACGAGGGCGGGTTGGGACTGACGTCCGCGAGACGATCTACATACTTCGGAACGAAGTGGA
This sequence comes from Spirillospora sp. NPDC000708, assembly GCF_040299565.1. Classification (NCBI taxonomy): domain Bacteria; kingdom Bacillati; phylum Actinomycetota; class Actinomycetes; order Streptosporangiales; family Thermomonosporaceae; genus Spirillospora; species Spirillospora sp. NPDC000708. Next base: position 8,058 of record NZ_JBEPCJ010000155.1, on the reverse strand, counting down.
GAGGCCGGTCAACGCGTTTATCCATTGCTTGGTGCCCTCACCGCCGGGCGCTGCCCACAGCCCGAGCACGTCGCGTTCGCCGGGACGGGCAACTCGCCGAGCGCCCGCGCGGGGTGGACGATGTAACGGGTACGGCGCCCGGTACGAGTGCGGGTGAGGTAACCGTCGGTCTCCAGTTCGCGCAGGATGCGCTGACCGGCGCGTTCAGTGATCCCGGTGCGCTCGGCGGTGTCACGGATCCGCCGGTCGGGGCGTAGGCGACGGCAGCCAGGATGCGGGCGTGGTTTTCAGGAACGTCCAGGGCTTGGCGCTGGCATCCAGGGGTGCGGTCTTACGATCGCAGGTTCACGGTTCAGGATTACCGAACCCTACTTCCGGTGACGCTGCTGGCGGCGACCTGCCGACCGTGCCAAGCACCCTCTGGGTTAAGGCCCCGGCATGGGAGCGGGCCGGTGACGCGGAGCCGCTCTCTTGATAGTCGGCCGGCTGTATCAGGACGCACCGTCGACACCGCGGCAGGCGACGCGAGCAGGCGGCACCAGCGGCCCTTGAGCAGGTCCATCCCGAGTGCTGGGTGACATTCGTAGGGGTTGTGGCGCTGGAGGAGGTGAAGGCCATGAAACCCCGTCGTGGCCTTGCTCCAGGCGGCCCAGCGGACTGGGGCAGCCTGTAGCACCGCCCCACCCCCGTCGTCCCCGAACGGGGGTGGGGCCCGCAGCCTCGATGCATCCACTCGGCCACGGTGGCGCTGCACCCGCGCTGGGCGATCACCCGGCCCCTGACGGGTAGCGGGCAGAGGGAAACGGTCTTGGTGTGACAGAGCGGTCGTTCCGGGCGCTCTATCAAGTGGAGGTGCGCAGGCGGGAAGGCGTGGTGGGCCCGCTTGGGTAGGCCGTCGCATGGGGCGCTGAGGTCTGGAGTGATGGGACGACACGGACGCGCGGCAGAGGGCTCGGTGCTGCTGGCCGGCCGGTATCAGTTGATCGAGCCGGTCGGGCGGGGCGGCATGGCCGAGGTGTGGTGCGCCAAGGATGTGTCGCTGGACCGCCTGGTCGCGGTGAAGTTGCTGGATCGCATTCGATTCACCGGCTCGCACCAGGGCACGCCCCGCGACGATGCGGCAGGCACGACCGGTGAACGGATCTTGCGGGAGGCCCGTTACGCCGCCCGGCTGGTGCATCCCAACGTGGTGCAGATCTATGACGTGGCCGCCGACGGCGAACGCGTTTTCCTGATCATGGAGCTGGTCTCCGGCCGTAACCTGTCCGCGGTCTTGGACGGGCAAGGTCCGTTGGCGCCCTCGCAGGTCGCAGACCTGGGTGCACAGGCCGCCCGGGCGCTGGCCGCCGCCCACACGGCCGGTGTCGTGCACGGCGACGTCAAGCCGGCCAACCTGCTGCTGACCGATGACGGCGTTCTCAAGCTCACCGATTTCGGCATTGCCCGTCGTCTGGGCCTCGCCACCTCCGGCCAACCTGCTCGGGTAGTGCTGGGCACCGCCGGTTACGTGGCTCCTGAACTCGTTCTGGGGCACCCGCCAAGCCGTGCCAGCGACCTTTACGCACTGGGATGCGTGCTGTACGAACTGTCCACCGGAGAGCGACCTTTCGAGGCCGACACCTCCACTGCGCTATTCCACCGACACCTGCGCGAATCCCCGACCCCACCCAGTCGGCTGCAACCCCTGATATCAACAGAGTTGGAGCAGGCGATACTGCGCCTGCTGGCCAAGCAGCCCGACACCCGGCCCATCGATGCCACACGTGTGGCCGATGCGCTTGAGATCATCGCCCGGTCCCGTTCGACGAGCGTGACGGTGAACGAGCCGACCGACGCCACTCAGGGATCGGCCGCCCAAGGTCCCACCCGTGCCCGGCGCGCCCGCCACCGCGCCAAGACACCTACTCGTCCGTCCCTGGCCCCACTTCATCGATGGCTCGGTGGGGGCACCGGCCGCCCCTCATCGTTTTGATCAGCACTAGCGCTGAGCGTCTTCGGAACGGTTCCCCTCGTTGGGCGCGTGTTGATCGGGACGCGGACCGGTCTTCACCGTAGGGGAGAGGAGGTCGCGTGCCTTCGCGGCCCAGGCGCAGCGGTGCTCGGCGGTGGTCAGACGCTGCTCGGCCTGGCCGGGGTCGCCGGTGGCTGCCTGCTCCAGCAGTGTTGCGGCACGCTCGTGCCCCGATGCGGAGGGCAGCACCGCCGGCGCTGCCCAATTCACGGGGCTGGGACCGCCATGAGGAGAGCGGCGTTCAACGCTCCTTCTTCGGCCTCCGCAACGCGATCGGGCAGGAGTTCGGTTGACGTGCCACCTTCTGGACCATCGTGTCGCGCTGATGAGGTGCGGGGAATGTCCTCGGCGGCCGCTCCCGCCGACCGGGCCGTGCTCCCCGCGGTCTACGGGTCCGTCCGCGCGCTCACGGGGGTGTCAGCGATCGTCGCCGTGGCGGCAGCTTCCGCCGTCGTACGCTCCTCGGCGCAGGGAGATGACCTTGCGCGGGCCGCCGCTCACGTTCCTTCGACTTCGTCCGACGATCCGGCCGCTGTCCGGATCGATTCCTTTCGGCGGGTCGCCGAGTCGATAGATGGACGCAACTCCGATGACGAGCGAGAAGGAGCGATCATGCCAGAGTCGACAGGGATCCGGCTGGGCGGCCTCGTGCTCGGCAGCGGCGATCCGGAACGGCTCAGCGCCTGGTACCGCGCGGCGTTCGTTCCGTCGGCCGGGCCCGGCACCGTCCTGATGGTCGGCGGCAGCCGGTTGGTCTTCGACCGCCGTGACGATCTCCAGCCGAGCACGCGGGAGCCGGGCAGGATTCTTATCAACTTCTATGTCGAGGACATCAAGGCGGTCGTCGCTCACCTGATGGCGCTGGGCGTGACGCGGTGGATCCGGCCCGTGGAGGACTTCGGCCCGGGCCTCATCGCAACGGTGGAGGATCCGGTCGGGAATTACGTGCAGGTCGTCGAGTTGGCCGCCCGGCCCGGCGCCGGGCGGTGACACAGGTGGCCGACACCCGCGTCAAGGCCGGTCGATCGGCCGGGGAGACGGTGCCGCCGGACAACGGTGTCTTCACACGGCTGACTTCTCCCTACCGGCTGGAACTGCTGGCCTACTGCTACCGCATGCTCGGTTCGGTGCACGATGCCGAAGACCTCGTGCAGGAGACGTACATTCGTGCGTGGCGCTCCTATGAGGCGTTCGAGGGCAGGTCGTCACTGCGCACCTGGCTTTACCGGATCGCCACCAACGTCTGCCTCACCGCCCTTGAGCATCGCAAGCGCCGGCCGCTTCCCTCGGGGCTCGGAGGTCCTACCGATGATCCGGAAGGCCCTCTGGCGCCGCCGCCGGAAGTCACCTGGCTCGAGCCCTTCCCCGACCATCTGGTCCGGGGTGACCCCGCCACGATCGTCGCGGCGCGGGCAAGCCTGCGGCTGGCGCTGGTCGCCGCCCTGCAGTATCTGCCCCCGCGCCAGCGCGCCGTCCTCATCCTGCGCGACGTACTGGCACTGCGCGCGACCGAGGTCGCCGATCTGCTCGGCATATCCGTCGCCGCGGTCAAGAGCATCCTGCAACGCGCTCGAGCCCGGCTCGGCCAGGTGGCGCCCTCTGAAGACGACACGACCGAGGTCACCGGCGCCGACCAGCGGGAACTGCTGGACCGCTATGTCGCGGCCTTCGAGAACGCCGACGTCGCCGCTCTGTTGGGGCTGCTGACCGAGGACGCCGTGCTGGAGATGCCGCCCACGTCCTCCTGGTTCGCCGGTCGGGAGTCCATCGTCCGGTTCTTCGGGGCCAGGGTCCTCACCGTGCCAGGTGCCATCCGGATGGTGGCGACCTCGGCCAACGGGCAGCCCACAGCCGCCATGTACCAGCGCGGCGAAGACGGCGTTCACCACCTTCACGCGTTGATGGTCCTGACGGCGTCCGGCGGCGGGATCACGCGCATTTCCGCGTTCCGCGACCCGCAGTTGTTCGAGTATTTCGGACTCTCCCGGGCCCTCGGCCCTGCTCCGTCAAGTCCCCAGCCCGGCGAATCGGCACCTCTGTAGACGCAAGAAGTTCGACGGCGAGGGCAGGGCGCTTCCACCCTGCCCTCAGGCGTTGATGACCCCGGCTCACCTGTGTAAATACGAGACTTCGGTGAACGGGTGCGGGCAGGACGATTCCTTTCGGCCCGCCGCCGAGTCGACACCATTGACGGAAAGCCCGTCACCGACATAGACAATTGGGAGCCGGACAATGCTGCTCGAAAGCAAGAACGCCATCATTTACGGAGCGAGCGGTTCCATCGGAAGCGCGGTCGCTCACACCTTCGCCGCCGAAGGGGCGAGGGTGTTCCTGGCCGGGCGGAACCTCGCCGGGCTGGAGGCGGTCGCCGAGAAGATCCGCGCCGCCGGGGGAGAGGCCGAGGCCGCCGTGGTGGACGCGCTGGACGACGCCGCCGTCCAGGCGCACGTCGAGGAGGTCGCCGAGACGGCCGGCAGCGTGGACGTCTCCTTCAACGCCATCAGCCTGCCCCAGACCCGGATCCAGGGCACGTCCCTGGCCGACCTGTCACCCGACGACTTCGACCTGCCCATGACCACCTACCCCAAGGCCAACTTCCTGACCGCCAGGGCAGCGGGACGGTGCATGACCGCCCAGGGCGCGGGCGTGATCCTGACGATCACGGCGAGCCCGTCGCGCACGGCCGTCCCGCTGATGGGCGGTATGGCGCCGGCGTGGGCGGCGGTCGAGTCGCTGTCGCGGGGCCTGGCCGCCGAGCTGGGACCGCACGGTGTGCGGGTCGTGTGCCTGAACGCCGCCGGGATGCCCGAGACGCCGCAGCTCACCGAGGTGTACGGGCTGCACGCCGACGCCTACGGCATCAGCCGCGAGGCGTTCCACCAGCGCATGGCCGACCGGACCCTGCGCAAGCGGCTGCCCACGGTCGCTGAGATCGCCGATGTGGCCGCCTTCGTCGCCTCGGACCGTTCCGGCGCGATGACCGGCGCGATCGCCAACCTCAGCGGCGGCATGATCGCCGACTGAGAGCACGGGCGGCGCCCGGCTCCGGGCGCCGCCCTCCCGGTCACCTGACCTGCGCGGCGACGCGCTTGACGGCCTGGACGCCGACCGCGGGCTGGTCGACGTAGCAGTAGTGCCGGCACGTGGAAGACGGCTGGCCGCGAGCGTGATCGTCAGCGGGCCGGGCCGTCCGCCGGTGGGACGACCGCCGTGCTGGCGGCCTTTGCCGGCGGACATCTGTGAGTGGGGGTGGGCGGTCCTAAAAGTGCTGGCTGGTGGCCAGGGTCTGTGCTGGTAGGCGGGCACTGGAGTGCCACACCCCCGAGACGGAGATGGCGTGGGTGGCACCGCGCGGTCGGCTAAACGGTCCGACTCGCTCCGGCCACATGCCTTTCCCACACGGCTCGGCTGTTGGGTCGTTCGGGGTGCCGCAGCATGTCCAGTACGTAGGTGGCGTGGAGCCTGGCCCACGGGTTGGGCTGCTCGGCCACAGAGGCCACTCGATTGCGGAGTTCGGGGCTGTCGATGACGCGTGCGATGCCGACGTAGCGTCTGTCTTTGCAGCGGTAGGCCCTGGCCAGGACGAGTTCAAGCATGGCGGCGAGGCGTTCGCGGGTGATGTCCTCGTGTCCGGGGACGGCGAGAGCTCGCAGCCAGCTTTCCTTGGTCCCCCAATGCTTGGCGTGTGTGGTCCAAAGGTCTGGGTAGCGGGCCTCCCATTCCAGGAAGTTGAGGACGTAGGGCAGCCCGGGCCAGTGCGGCACGTCCTTCGCGGAGACCTGCTGCCAGAGGCCGGAGGGGAAGCCGTAACGCTGCGCGGCGATGTGCTCGGCGATGGACTGGCGGAACGCTGGATCGCTGTAGTCGGCGTTGGTGCGGTGCCAATGCCTGTTCATTCGCTGAAGCGCCGCCGACACGGCGGCTCCGGTGGCCATATGGTGCCGCAGGGCGACTTCCCGCTCGGCCGGGACTGCGGAAATCAGCCCGTGGGTCCACCCGAGGCGGGCCTCCCAGCCTTCGTCGAACATGTGAGTCAGCGTATGGGTGATCGCGATCTTGTGGATCACCCGGTATCGATTCCGCCGAACCCTGCCAGCACGCCTCCTTGTTCAACCCCAGTCCGTCACCCGAGCGGCACTTCCATGTCCACTTACCAGCACCCCCGATGTCCACCCATCTCCCAGACCGCGTTGCGGGGGCGACGGCGGCCGCTGGGCGTACACACGCCGATGCGCTGCACGCCCTCCTCGTCCTCGGCGAACGCCGCACGCTCGGCGGGGGTCCGCTCGCGGGCGAACGTCCGCTCCAGCGACCGGAGCGACATCCAGGCAGCATCGGCCCACCCCGTCACCAGGAACTGCGGTACCGGAACCCCGGCGGCCAGCACCTCACCCAGCGGCACCGGTCTTCCGGCGGCCGATTCCCGTCCGACGACGCCGTCCCGGTCGACGCGCGCCGTCCGGTGTGTCGCGAGCGGCGGCATGCGCCGCGGCGACCGCGTCCCGCGCCCGGTGCACCGCGCGACGCTGCCATGAAAGTAGGCGAACGCTTGCCGGTCGGTGTCGATCTGTCCGGTACGGCTCGCGCCCCGGGCGACGGTCGCGCGCTCGCCGCCCGGGCGTTCGGTGGAGCCGGCCGGTGACGGTAACCCGGCAGCGGATCAGCCATGGACGCGCTACGGACCGCGCCAGGGGGCCGCCCAGTCTCGGGGCTGCGGCGTTCGATTAGTGCCCGTTCCGCCATCGCCTCTGTTCTCGGAGGCGCCGGGCTAGCGCCTCGCTGCCGTCATGACGGCACACCCCGCTCACGAAAGGAGCCGTAACCAGCACCTGAACGTGAATGCGGGACCCGGAGGTGCGCCAACACCGCCCGAAGCCCTGAGCCCTCATCAGAACACACCTCTCGAAAGGGCCTGTGCGCGATGAAATGCATGGTCCAACGCGGCCGGGACGGCGCCCGTTCGATCTCGCTGCCTTGATTCCGGGCGCGGGGTCGACGCGAGGAAAGCCTGGCAATAGGCTCCGGTGGTCGTTCACGAGGAAGGGTGGTCATGGGATTCAACCATTCGGTCATCGCGGTCGAGAACCTGCCGGTCGACGAGGTCGCCTCGCGGTTGGGCAAGCGGGCCGGCGGCCGGACGACCGATTACGACACCGCCATCTCCAGCCGTACACCGGGCTGGTGCGTCGGCCCGCCGATCGACGGCTGGACCTTCCTCGTCGACCAGAAGCGCACGCTCCACAACGACGAGGACGGATTGCGCAGCCTCAGTACCGGCACGCGGCTCCTCACCTTCGAGGTCACGGAGACGTCGATGGGCTTCAGTGCCGCCTGCTGGACCGACGGCGGGATGACGTGGAAAGCGGCGGTGGAGGACGAGGGCGGTCTGCTCTATACCATCGGGGAGCCGCCGCCGCCCTTCGCTGAACTCGTGGAAATCGAGAGCGAAGGCGCCAAGGCGGCGGACCATCTCGAATTCTGCCTCGCCCCGCCGCGCGAGGAGTAGGAGGTGTTCGAATTCGATCCGGACACCCTGCCGGGGCGGCGGGCCGCCATGCTGAACGTCCCGGTACGAACGGCCCGTGCGGTATCCGGAGGAAACGAGGCGCCGATCATTGAGGTCTTCGCCAGAATCACGGGCTACCGATACAACACCGGCGGAGCCCTCGACCGGTTGCACGTTCTCAGCGAGAACCCCGCCCATTGACCGGAACTGGCATTCGTCCTGTAGGACGGCGATCCGTCTAGCGGACGGTGTGCAGGGTCACGGATACTCGTCGGCCGCGGAGCACCCGTCCGGCCGGGCCGGGGGCGGTCTTGCGCGACGGGATGGCGTTGCGCCAGGTGAATCGCGCCGGACTCGTCATCACGCACAGGCTGCCGGGGTCGAGACGCACCGGGACGCGCGTCCCGGCCTCCATCAGACCGAGGTCTCCAAGTGCGGCTGGAGTACTAGGGCGTGTCTCAAAGGCAGGTCAGCCAATCGTTGATGACGGCGATGTGGAGGACGGCCTCGTAGCGGACGGCGACCTTGTCATACCGCGTGG
>NZ_JBEPCJ010000154.1:0-15367 GCF_040299565.1 Spirillospora sp. NPDC000708 | reverse complement strand
AAGCGCCACGCCGGCCGTGAGCGGTTGGACGACCGCCGGGTGTTGTGCGGGATCTTGTTCGTGCTGCATACCGGGATCCGGTGGGAGTTCCTGCCCCAGGAGCTGGGGTTCGGCTCGGGGATGACGTGCTGGCGGCGGCTGGCCGAATGGCACCAGGCCGGCGTGTGGGAGCGGCTGCACCGGCTGCTACTGGAGGAACTGCACGCCGCCGGGCAGCTGGACTGGTCCAGGGCGGTGATCGACAGCTCTCACGTACGGGCATTGAAAGGTGGCCCAAAACCAGGCCGAGCCCGGTCGACCGCGGCCGGCCGGGCTCCAAACACCACCTGCTGACCGACGGGCACGGCATCCCGCTCGCCTTGTCGGTGACCGGCGGGAACCGCAGGCGACGTCACGCAGTTGATGCCGCTGCTGGAGGCGGTACCACCGGTCCGGGGCCGGGTCGGCCGACCTCGGCGATGACCCGGGCGGCTGCTGGCCGACCGCGGCTACGACCACGACAAATACCGGCGCCTGGTCTGGGCCAAGGGCATCAAGCCGGTCATCGCCCGACGCGGCAGTCCACACGGGTCCGGGCTGGGCGTCCACCGCTACGTCGTTGAACGCACCATCGGCCTGCTGCACTGGTTCCGCCGCCTGCGCATCCGCTGGGAGATCCGCGACGACATCCATGAGGCCTTCATGACCCTCGCCGCAGCCATCATCTGCTGGCGACGCCTCGTCCGCTGATTCTGTTACGACCTCTTAAGGGCGGAGCGGTGGCGGGTGGCGCCAGCCAAGGCGAGGTGCTGGTCGGCGGTCAGGATGTCCGGGCGGGACGGGTCGGTCCAGGGCCGGCGTCAGGTCGAGGGGGAGAGGCCGGGTGGTGGGGTCGTCTGCATGCGGAGGCCGTCCATGAGCAGGGAAAGTAGCTGGTCGGCTTCTTCTGGTGTCTGTTCGGTGGCCAGGGCGATCGCGTGGGTGAGCCTGAGCAGTTGTGAGGTGCCGATGTCAGGACGGACTGCTCCGGATTGTTGGGCTCGGATGAGCAGGGACTTTCCAGCCGCGCGGATCAATTCCTGGCATGAGGCGGGAGACGGTTCTTGTCCGGTCGCGGTGGACATGAGCCAAGATGCCACGCCTCGGTAGGTGGTGACGTGTGCGACCAGGGCCCGTAGCCAGGTGACCAGCGCGTCATCGGGCGACTCACGGCCGTGCAACTCTTCCGCCTGGGCGCACAGCGTCTGGACGCGGTCTTGGAAGACCGCGTCCAGTAGGGCCTCCCGGCTGGGGAAATGCCGGTACAGCGTAGCGTTGCCGACCCCCGCGTCACGGGCGATGTCATCCAGGGGGGCTTCGGCTCCGTAGGCGGCGAAGGCGTCCCTGGCCGCCGCGAGGAGCCGATCGTAGTTGCGGCGCGCATCGGCGCGCATCGGCCGCTGTGCTGCATCAGGCGCGCTGGTCTCCGGCTTGATCACTTGCAGGTCCCTCGGTCGGTGCTTGCTAAGCAGGGAGTGTCCCCGTATTGTACCCGTATCAAACCGGGGACAGTCCCTGGTTATGTCCTTCGTGTCGGCGAGGGACGTCGGGTCAGGAGGGACGGGCGATGTCCAAGGAACTGGACGAGTGGCATGACCGCCTAGGCGGGTTCGTCGGGCGGCCGACGTTGGAGGAGTACGCGGACAAGTACGCCGACCACTTCGTCATGGAGCGCAACGGCGGGGTCATAGAGCTGCGCATGCACTCCAAGGGCGGCCCGGCCATCTACTCGCTGGGGCTTCACAACGCTTGGGGGCAGGCGTGGCAGGAGATCGGCAACGACCCGCGTAACGAGGTCGTGATCCTGACAGGGACGGGTAACGCGTGGCTGGCCGGCGTCGACCCCGCCTCCTTCGCCCAGCCGTTTCATGAATGGCCCAGCGATGTCGCCCATGAGCTGTACTACGACGCGATGAAGCTCCTGGAGAACCTTGTCTTCGGAGTCGATGTCCCCACCATCGGGGTGGTCAACGGTCCCGGTTTCCACACCGAGTTGGCCCTGTTCTGCGACATCACACTCGCCGCCGAGGACGCGGTCTTCTCCGACGGGCACTTCGCCGCCGGGCAGGCGCCGGGCGACGGTCTGCAACTGGCCTTCCAGTTTCTGCTGGGGCCCAAGCGGGCCGCTCATGCCCTGTACACCAGCGATCGGATCGATGCCCGCAAGGCGCTGGACCTGGGACTGGTCAACGAGGTGCTGCCCGCCGACGAACTGCTGCCTCGCGCCCGGCAGATCGCCCAGGCGATGATGGACAGGCCCCGATCCACGCGACGCCTGACCCACGCCATCGTGCAGCGCCCCTTCCGGCGGCGTCTGCTGGAGGATCACGGTTTCGGCATGGCCCATGAGCTCTTCGGCATCTTCACCGACCGGCCCGGCCGACGGGGTTAGCGGTGGGCGGCTATGACGGCGGCGCCACCGAGGCGACCCTGGACTGGTACGGCTGCGCGACCTTCCGCCTGACCATCGGCGAGCTGGTGGTCTTCCTCGATGCCTACATCGATCGGTTTCCCGGTGCGCCGGGACCCGACGTGCGCACCGACGATATCGACACGGCCGACTGGATCGTGATCGGTCACTCCCATTTCGATCACTTGTGGGGCGCCGAGCGCATTGCCCGGCGCACCGGCGCCACGATCATCGGCAGCCACGAAACCATCCGGATCATGGAACGCGAGGGCGTTCCCGACGGCCAACTGTTAGCGGTCAGCGGCGGCGAACGCATCCGCCTGTCGGCCGACGTGACCGTCGCGGTCTACCCCGGCTTGCACTCCTCGGTCTGGACCCACGAATTCCCCGCATCCGATCAAGCATGCCTGGGCGATCTGTGGCTCACGTACCAGGAACGCCAGGTCCGTGAGGCCGAACGCCCCCCGGGCAGCGGGCTGGCCGGCCTCTCACCCCAGATGATCGCCCACTTCCAAGCCGGCGATCAGAACCCGCGCGGCGATGGGGGAGCACTTCTCTACGTGTTCGAAACCAGCCAGGGCAGCCTCCTTTTCCAGGACACCTCCGGGCACTGGAGCGGCGTCCTGCGCGACCTGCGCCCCGACGTGGCCATCCTCGCCGCGACCGGCAGGCCCACCATCGACGGAGAACCGATCCAGGGCAGCATCTCCGACTTCATCGCCCGGCAAGCCCAACTCCTGCATCCCGCACGCGTGATTCTCAGCCACCACGACGACTTCCTGCCCGGCCTCACCATCCCCGCCGACACCGGCCCGATCCGCGCCGCACTGGCCCGGGCGGCACCCCATACCGAACTGATCGAACTGACCTACACCAGCGGCTACCCGCTGTTCGCCAAATCGTGACGGCAAACCGAACCGGTCGATCGCCGGAAATTGACTGTGCATAGGTGCATTGTGACCTTTCATCGCGACCCGACAAGGACCGGCCTACTGCTGGTCGACCCCTACAACGACTTCCTCAGCGAGGGCGGCAAGCTGTGGCCGCGCCTCAAGGAAGTCGCCGAGGAAGTGCATGCGCTGGACCATCTGCGCACCATCGTGAACACGGCGCGGCGGGTCGGAGTCCAGATCTTCTTCGTGCCCCACCACCGCTGGGAACCGGACGACTACGAGGATTGGAAATACCCGACCCCCACCCAGGTGGCCTCGGGCAGGCTTCAGACCTTCGCCAAGGACACCTGGGGCGGCGCCTTCCACGACGATTTCCAGGCCCAGCCGGGCGACGTCGTCATCAAGGAGCACTGGGCGCAGAACGGTTTCGCCAACACTGATCTGGACCACCAACTCAGGCAGCGCGGGATCGACCACGTCGTGACCGTCGGCATGCTCGCCAACACCTGCATCGAGTCCACCTCACGTACTGCGACGGAGCTGGGCTACCACACGACCCTGGTCAGGGATGCGACTGCTGCGCTCAGTCGTGAGGCGATGCACGCCGCCCACGAGATCAACGGGCCGACGTTCGCACATGCGATCGTGACCACCGACGAACTCGTCACAGCCTAAAAGGTCCCCCCCGGGGGGCGATTTGGAGGGTGTTTCATCCTGCGGTTTCTGTTTGGTTCCGGGTTCAGGTTCCGCGCCAGGTGGGGGTGTTCTCGCCGGTGAGGCGTCGGGTATGAAGTCGGTCTTGGTGATGTGGATCACGGCTGGGGAGCCGGCAGGGAGGGATTCGTAGTCGCGGGCCAGGCGGCGGTGCAGCATGAGCCGGCCCAGGGTGCGTTCGACGACCCAGCTGCGCGGCAGTGGGGCGAAGCCGCGGGTGCCCGGTCGGCGTTGGACGATCTCAGTGCTGTACCCGGCCTGCATCGTGCCAATCGGAGTCCGGTCTCCTGTCGGGGATGCCGCCGAGCCCCCGCGAAGCGTACCGTTCCTGGTCTTGCGCAGGACCGATCGCGTAACCGACCGGCCCGTTGTCGGCGGCGATCTGGCGCCCGATTGTCATACCGGGACTACCTGACGATCGCTTTCGACTCGGGCGAGGACACGCTCGGAGATCTCGCGTCGCGGGTCCGCGCCCACCAGGACACCGTGGTCGTCGACGTGACGATGGGCGTAGCCGACCGCGACGTCGAGGTCGGAAAGGATCTCGGCGCCGGACCGCCGGAGCAGGTCGGCAAGCTGCACCTGGGCGAACGCGCCGCCGAAGCGGTTCGGTGAGGCGCTCATCAGCACGACGCGCTTGCCGGCCAGCGGGCGAGGCGGTGCGAGGATTCCCAGCCAGTCGACGACGTCCTTCATGTTGCCGGGAATGCCGCGGTTCAGTTCCGGCGTCACCAGCAGAAGCACATCGGCCGCCGCGACCCGGTCCCGCAAGGCCGCGACGCCCGGCGGGAACGGACGTCCCATGGTCGCGTCGACACGGCCGTATAGTTCGGCGAATCGTTGCGGCCTCTGTCCAGCGCTGCCGGACCGACTCCAGCTCCCGCCTCAATGCGCGCCGCCCGGCGCCACCTCGCCAGTGCCGCTCAGCGCCCTCACCCACCGCGTGGTTCACGTAACCGGCCGCCCGGTTTGGGCGCAACGGATCGTTTCCGTCATGCGCTCGCAGGAACTCGGAGAGCAACGAGTGGCCGCCACGCCTCTGGATTCAGTAGTTTCTCGATGACCGCCCGTGGCGGGTCCAGGCACCGGCGCCGGCGCCGACCAATGACCGCACCTGATGGACCTCCCGCCGCTCTGTAGTCGCGGGCGGCGAAGTCGCGGTCGTGAGCATCGGTGAGCGGGGCCCCGTCGATGCCGCTGTGCTCCAGCCAGGTGAGGAAGGTCCGAATCCGGGAGTCGTAGGCGCGGCGGGTGTCGCCGTCCAACGGCGCGCGCCGCAACGCCGCGGCATAGGCGGCGTGGATCGCGGTGGGTACCGCCTGGTATCGCCGTCCCACTCGGATGCCTCGCGATATCAGAAGCACCTGCTGTGCCGTCCAGTCGGAGCCGCCTCCGATATCCGGCGCGTCCTGATGGACGGTTCGCCACAGCCATGAGATCACGGGGACGGAGCATTAAAGGGGCAGGGTGGGGCGCAATTTCCTGCGGACCTTCGGGTCGGGGGCGATGATGCCCAGCCGCGCACCGGTCGGGTCGGTCAGGACGGCGTACCGGCCGATCGGGATCGTGGCCGGGCCGACCCTGACCTTGGCGCCGAGCCTCGTCGCGCGGACGGCGGCGGCATCGCAGTCGGCGACCTCGAAATAAGTGATCCAATGCGGCGGATGGGCGGCCGCCCACAGCTCGTCCATGAACACCATCCCTGCCACGGCCTCGCCGCCTTTCCTGAACTCGGTGTAGGGCCGGATGTCATAGTCGCGCTCCACCCCCTGCCAGCCGAACACCTGGCCGTAGAACTCGCGCTCCACTGCGACGTCGCGGGCGGCCAACTCGACCCAGACCGGCGCGGACGGCTCGTCCACGACCCTGACGCCGCTGAAGTCGTGGGTGTCGATCACGGAGAAGTCGGCGCCCTCGGGGTCGGCGAACATCGCCGCGCGGCCCAGGTTGCCCAGATCCACGGGCTCGATCAGCTCTTGCCCACCGGCCTGCCGCACCGCCTCGACCGTGCGCGCCATGTCGTCGGTGCGGAAGTAGCACGTCCACGACGCGGGCTGGGCGGGGTCGGCGAGTGGCTGGAGCCCCGCGACCTCGGGGCCGCCCTGGCCGAGGGTGAGGATCTCCAAGTCACTGCGGTGCGGCACGACCAGCGTGTAGAAGTCCCAGCCGAACAGTTCGCGGTAGAAGCGATGGGACACCTCCAGGTCTGGCGTGGCCAGCTCGACCCAGCACGGCCATCCCGGACGATGTTCATCTATCCATGGCACCTGACCACACCTTTACCTGGGAGAACGCCCGTAGGGCCCGCTTTCCCGCCGGTGACACCAGCCAACCTCACAGAACGGCCAAGACACCCCAGTGCGGGCAGGTCCGCTGACCGGTTCTGCAGGGCCGTTTCACCCAGCGCCGACTCGGTCTCCCACCGCTGGGTGCATCGCCTCTCTCAACAGTTCGGTGGCCCGCCTGGTGACGACCAGCTCGGTCTCCAGTTCGGCGATCCGGCGGGTCTTGCCGACACCGTCCACGCCCGACAGCCCGACACGCCCAGGCGGGGGCCCTCGGGGAGGAGCGGAACGGCCAGGTAGCGACCTCCTTACGAAGGTAGAGCCGGTGCCCGGGGGTTGGCGGTAGGTCGAGGTCGAGTGCGGACGTTCATTTAACGATCTGTTGCGGCCGGCTCCGGGCGCGCTGTTGGGCGAACCACGCGGTGGGGGTGGGGCGTCTGAGCGGCATGAGAAGATCTGTCAGAGATCAGCGAACGCCGAGAGACGCCACCGCCGAGAAGATGCGCCCGGCCGCCCCAGGCGCCGGGCGATGTATCGGATAACGTGCCCGAGTCGCGCATCCGCCGCGATGGCGGATCCCCGGGCCGGCGGAAGCGGCTCGGCGCACATGTACGCGATAACAGTTAATTATCACGTACATCACTCCACTACTCGTGTCGCTTCGGAGGGCTCGTTGAGCCACTGCCCGCGGCGGTAACGAGATTTCCGCGAGGCTGCAACGCGCGTACGCGTGCGTTGCGACCCCAGCCGTTTGCGCACGTAGAAGGCAGTAGCCTCCCACCCGTGCGCTGGGAGGACGTGGTCTCGTGTCTGCCGCTGGTCCAGCTGGGGACCGGGCGGGACATGCAGCCTGCCTACCTCCTGGGGTGAGTCTGGCAGGAACGGACCCGCGAGTGGCTCGGGATCGTCGGCTATCCACGCGTCGCCGGTGAGCCGCCGGCGGCGCAACGGGTCCTGGCCGAGGTGCGCGGCAGCTCGATCCTGCCGTTGGAGCCGCCCGCCGCGTACGCCGCGACGTGCCGCGCCTGCAGCTCGGCGCCGACGGCGTGGTGGGCCCCTGGGAGAAGCCGCCGCCGAGTGACCCCTGACGCGGCGGCCGGGTCAGGAACCTCACCCGGCCGCCGGCGGGACCTCACTGTGCCGCGGTGGCCTGGTCAGCGGGCCGCAGTTGGAGCCGAGGCCGGCCCGCTCAGCCACCCTCTGAAAGGCCCTCAGGACCCCTCATAGGGTCGCGCTCAGTGCCGTCCAGCACAGGGAAGACCGGCCAGCCCGTCTGAAGGGGAAGGGATCAGGCCCGAGCCGGGCGTCGGCCGCGCCGGTGGCGGCTCACCGACGTCGAGGCTTCCGCGCTTTCGCCCTCCACCTACGGCGCCCCGGGAGGAGCCCGTCTTGCCGGCCTTTTTTGCTCATACTCTGAACGCCCGTTCTTTTAGCCCTGTCCCGCACATGCGTCTTAACTTCTCTTTGCGGAGATAAATCCTCGTAGGGAATTAGTCGGATCCGTCAGTGCCTAGCCTGGCGTAATGGGACGGTTAGTGACAGGCGTGAAGTCTGCGGGGGCGGCGCCGCTGGGTACGCCTGCAGCGACGGGGGACGCGCCTGCGGTTGTCGTGCTCGACCTTCAGGGGAAGGTGGTCGGCTGGACGGGGGCCGCGGAGCAGCTGCTCGGTCATCACGAGCCCGATGTTCGCGTTCGTGGTGGCGCAACCGTGTTCACACTGGACGTTGTGACACCGACCTTGCAGGAGCGGTTCGGCGAGGAAGACTCCTGGTCAGGCCTCCTGAAGGTTCGTCACAGCGACGGCGGCGTGATTCTCGTCCACGCCGAAGGGTGGCGGATGAGTCTGCCCGGATCCTCAGACCGCTGGCTGGTGACGATGAGCCCGGTCGACTCGGACACCGTTCAAGCTCCAGCGGGTTCAGAAGAGTCAGTGGATTCACAGGCGAGCATCGCCCCACGCTCGACGCGCCTGGTGTCGGACGCGCTCGACCGCCAGTCGCCGGTCGCCGAGGTGGTCTGGGACGGCGATCTGCGGTGTGTCTGGCGTAACGCCCCGGCCGAGCGGCTGGAATCGATCTTCCCCCACTTCCAGCTCGGGCGCTCGTTGACCGAGCCTCCGCTCGGGCCCATGGGCCAGGCCTTTGAGCAGGGGGTGCGCAGGGTTCTTGAGCACGGCGTCCCGCTGATCGAGAGAGAGACCTGGCTGAGGGCGCCGGACGGGAGTCGGGAACGCGCCTTCTCCAGCTACTTCTACCGCCTCGATGGGGCTGACGGCCGGCCGTTGGGCGTGTGCACCGTGAGCGTGGAGATCACCGATGCCCGAATCGGTGACCGGCTGTCCCTGCTCGGTGAGGCCAGTGTCCGCATTGGCAGCACGCTTGATGTGATCAAGACCGCTCAGGAGGTGGCCGACCTGGCGGTACCTGATTTCGCCGATCTGGCCATCGTCGATCTTGCCGAGTCGGTCCTTCCGGAGCCTGAGTCTCTGGATCGGCTGGATTCCACCGACGCGAGCATTCCGGTGTTCCACCGCGCGGGGCTGGCGTCCATCCGCAGCGGGGCTCCAGAGGCGATCTACCAGCTGGGGCAGCCGGTGTTTGCGGCCCCATCCTCGCCCTTCGTCAAGGTCCTGGCCACCGGACGCTCTCACTTCGAGCCCGTCATCGACACCTCACCCGACGGCTGGCTCGGCCAGGATCCAGACCGTGCCAGGGTCTACCACGACGTCGGGATGCATTCACTGATCATCGTCGCGTTGCGGGCCCGCGGTGACATCCTGGGAATCGCCCAGTTCTTCCGCAGCGACAACTCGGCACCGTTCATCAGCGACGACCTGCGGTTCGCCGAGGCGCTGGCCACACAGGCCGCGCTGAGCCTGGACAGCGCACGCCAGTACGCCCGCGAGCACTCGACCGCCCTCATACTGCAACGCAGTTTGCTGCCGCACCGCCTGACGGGAGCCGGTGTCCTCGCGGTAGCCGCGCGCTACCTGCCCTCCGAAGACGTCGGCGGTGACTGGTACGACACCATTCCGCTGAGCGGCGGCCGGATCGCCCTGGTCGTCGGTGACGTCACGGGCCACGGCATCAACGCCGCAGCGACCATGGGACGCCTGCGCACCGCCGTCCGCACCCTCTCCCACCTGGACCTGCCACCGGATCGACTGCTCACCAGCCTCGACGAACTGGCCAGCTCCGGAGATGGCGACGACGTCGGGGAAGATAACACCGGCGCGGCCTTGGGCACCTCGGGAGCCACCTGCCTGTACATGACCTACGATCCGGCCGCCCGGCTGGCCACCATCGCCTCGGCCGGCCATCCGCCGCCGGCGATCATCGACCCGCGCGGAAAGGTCACCTTCCCCCACCCGCCGGTGGGCCCACCGGTCGGCCTGGGCCTGGGCATGGCCTTCCCCTCCTTCGAACTCGACCTCACCGAAGGCAGCATGATCGCCCTGTACACCGACGGCCTGATCGAGACCCGCCAGGCCGACATCGAAACCGGCATCGACCGCCTCGGCGACGCCCTGGCCCACGCCACGCCCGCGCTGGAACAGTTCTGCGACACCATCCTCAAGACCATGATCAAAGGCAGGACCGAAGACGACGTCAGCCTCCTCCTAGCCCGAATCCTCACTACGGAGACCTCCTGATCCCACCTGGGTGAAGGTGAACACCCGAGCCCGAGTCTCCGAAATCTGCCCCGCTCGCGCCGGTCCCGAGATTGGCGTCGCACAACAACGCTCACGGGACTGTACGGTTTTCGGTTTCGGCGCCGTCGGCTATGTCCTCACCGGCGCCTTCACCGGGGCATGGTCGTCGCAACCCGTGCCCGCCGCCTTGCTGCTGACCCACCTGGCAGGGCTCACCGCGCTCATCGGCTGCTCGGTCTGGAGGGGGGTGACAGGACGAACCGCAGTCGACTCCGAGTCACTGGGCGCGATCAAAAGAAGCTGCGCCACCGAAGCAGCCCGCCGTCCTGGGCCCGCCTCCGCCGTGGCGGTGCATTCGAGCCTTGCCCATCCATTCACGGGCTTTGTGTACGCAGCGGTCACAGCCGAGCGCATCGAATCCTCCCGCTCTGCCCCGGGCACAACTAATGTGTCCATGCGCGAGACACCGGGCTGGGCGTTCCTGTGGAGCACGGCATGGCGCCGAGGCTTCGCCCTCACCAGCGACCAGCAAGTCCCCGGCTCACACCCGGGGACGCTGGAGCCTCCGGCCAAGGCGCCCAGCGCATTGAGAAGCGGCACGCCCCGTCGATCCCGAACGCTAGGGCACGTGTCCCTGGCCACCGGCCGTTCCCGCACCCAGTAACACCCCGCCGTGTAGCACCCTCGTCACGCACGAGCAGACGAAGCCCGGGGGCCGGACCCATAGGGCGGCACCCGATTCATCCAGGTTCCGCACCCCCGGAACTGACACGGACCCCAACTTGCCGAGCGGCCCAGCCAGCACCGAATCCAGTGGCCTGGTCGAGCAGGATGCCGGGCGGCGCCGGGACAGCGTGGCGCTGAAGCCCGAGGTGCTCGGGAACCGGCGCTACGCGCATGCTTGGGGAGAGAATGCTCGCAAGGAGGTAGTGGAGCGGAGCTGGCTCGGTCGGCGGAAGCTCGCCGCCGGCACGGAGGCGGCAGCCGAGGACCTCTTGGGGGACGGGAGGCGCTCGCGTCTTCGCTAAGGCGAAGAACAGCGGCAGCTTCAGGAACTAAGGCGTCCTAATGCGCACGAATAGGGCGTCGTCCTGATGTGGGGCTCGGGGCCTTAGGACGAATCTTGTACATGTCGGGCCGAGAGGGCCCGGCAGGAACAAGGAGCAGGGCATGTACAGCATGGATATCAGTCGGGTCATCATCGCCGACCGCGTGCGCGAGCGGCAGGCCGAGGCGCGCAACGCCCGCCGCGCCCGGCTCGTCAAGGCGCTCAAGCGGTGACTCCTGCGCAGCGCCCTCACCTGCCAACGCCCCCGCCACACGACGGGGGCGTTCTCTTTTTGCGGCATCGGAGTACGAGGAACAGCGGTACGAGAACGTGCGCTGGCGTGCATGGCCGTCTCGGCGGGGGCTCCGGCGGCGGTCAGTGCGGTGATGAGGTCGCCGAAGGCGGCGGCAGCTTGTTCGCCCGGGTCGGCGACGGTGGAGATCAGGCGGGCGCCGTCGCGATGGGCGAGCATGGTCGCGCGAGTCGCCCGGGCCAGTCCGCACAGCCGCTCCTGCCAGGGCGCGCCTCGGAGCGGTGAACGGCTCGTCTTGCGCGACGCCGAGGTGGACGGCGACCAGGTGGGCGACCATGGCGTCCAGCAGGGTGGTTCAGTCCTTTCGCAGTGCCGCGAAGAAGGCGCGCAGGTCGGCGGTCACCGCGTTGGGGACCTCCAGCGAGGCGAAGTGGCCGCCGGTGGGGAACTCGCTCCAGTGCACGATGTTGGTGTTGTCGCGCTCGGCGAGCGAGCGGATGGTCTGGAAATCGTCGGCGAAGACCGCGACGCCGGTCGGCGCGGTGTTGACGGCCGGTTCGGCGCCGGAGTGCGCCTCGGCGTAGTGGTAGCGGCCCGCCGTGGCCTGGGTGTTGGTGAGCCAGTAGAGGGTGACCTGGGTGAGGATCTGGTCGCGGGTCACCAGGCTCGTGCCGTTGCCGAAGGAGTTGAACAGCTCGCTCCAGGCCAGCTGGCCGACGGGCGAGTCCGCGATGCCGACCGCGACGGTCTGCGGCCGGGAGGCGTTGATCGCGTTGTAGCCGCCGACCGACTGGAACCACTGCATGTGCTCCAGCGCCGCGTACTCCTTGGGCCCGAAGCCGGCGAACTCCTCCGGGTCGCCCGAGGGGAAGGAGAACAGCTGCAGCACGTGCATGCCGAGATATCCGGGCGGGTCGAGCAGCCCGAGCTCCCTGGAGACCATGGCGCCGCCGTCGCTGCCGTGCGAGCCGTAGCTCTCGTAGCCGAGCCGGCGCATGAGGGCGTCGAAGGTGCGGGCGACCCGCGCCATCGTCCAGTCCCCGCCGGACAGCGGGGTGCTGAAGCCGAAACCGGGGATCGAGGGGACGACCACGGAGAACGCGTCCTCGGCCCGTCCGCCGTGCGCGACGGGGTCGGTGAGCGGGCCGATCATGTCGAGGAAGTCCACGAACGAGCCGGGGTAGGTGTGGACGAGCAGCAGGGGGGTGGCGTCCGGCTCGGCGGAGGGCACGTGGACGAAATGGACGGTCTGGCCGTCGATGTCGGTGAGGTAGTGCGGGAACTGGTTCATCCGCGCCTCCTGCTCCCGCCAGTCGAAGCCGTCGCGCCAGTAGTCGACGGTCTCGCGCAGGTAGCCGTTGGGCGTGCCCAGGTCCCAGTTGTCGACGGCGGCGGGACGGGGCAGCCGGGTGTTGGCCAGCCGCAGGGCGAGGTCGTCGAGTTCGGCTTGCGGGATCTCTACGCGGAAGGGGCGGATCTCGGTGGAAGCGGTCTTCGTCGTCGTCATGCCCTCACGGTAGGACCCATATAGGAAGATTCACTTCCTAATGGTGCGGCATCATGCAGATCATGCTGGAAACTTCGGCGAGACTGCTCGCCCTGCTCTCGCTGCTGCAGTCGCGACCGTCCTGGCCGGGCTCTGAACTGGCCGAACGCCTCGGCGTGAGCGGCCGCACCATCCGTACCGACATCGCGCGGCTGCGTGAGCTCGGCTATCCCGTGGACGCCACCCGCGGCACGATCGGCTCCTACCGGCTCGGCGCCGGAGCGAAGCTGCCGCCGCTGCTGCTGGACGACGAGGAGGCCGTCGCCATCGCGATCGGGTTGCGCGCCGCGACCGGCATCAGCGGCATCCAGGACAGCAGCGCCCGTGCCCTGGCCAAACTAGAGCAGGTGCTGCCGCATCGGCTGCGCCGCCAGGTGGCGGCGATCCACCAGTCCACCTCGCAGGGGCCGCACAACACCGGGTCCAACGTCGAGGACCCCGAGGTCGACGCGGCGGTCCTGGCACAGATCGCGGAGGCCGTCCGCGACCGCGAATGGTTCCGCTTCGAGTACAACCCCGGGCCCGACGACCGGCCGGGCGAGCTGCCCTCGGGCACGGCGGCGACGTCCGGGCCCAAGCTCGTGGAGCCCTACCGGCTCGTCAGTTGGGCGCGCCGCTGGTACCTGGTCGGCCGTGATCCGCGGACCGGCGCCTGGGCGGCGTTCCGGGTCGACTGGATCACCCCCCGCATGCCCACCCGCCACGTGTTCACCCCGACCCCGCTGCCCGGACTCGACTACACCGGCTTCGTCCTACGCGACGTCGCCTCGACGGGCTGGAAGGTGCACGCCCGGATCACCGTGTTCGCCTCCGCGCAGGAAGTGCTGTCGCGCATCAACGCCACCGTCGGCGTCGTCGAGTCGGTCAGCGACGAGCGGTGCGTCCTGGTGACGGGAGCCGACAGCCTGGAGACCATCGCGGTCTACATCGGCATGCTCGGACTCGACTTCGAGGTCACGGGCCCGCCTGGGCTCATCGACCATCTCGCGGTCCTGGGCGAACGCTACCTGCGCGCGATCAGCCGGATGAGCAAGGGCCACGCCAAGCCCGCCGACAACGACCTCCAGATGCCGAATGCCGGCCCATCAGGACCCCGGCTGAACTCAACGACCTGCGATCCATCCGGCGAAGACCCGACGTCACGGGAGTGATCAACGCGCCACGCCGCATTACCCCAGCTTAAGCCACCTAGCTCAATAATCGAGCGGTACGAGTTCAGGACGCTTACTGCCTGAGGGCGGCGGTAGCGTATCGCCAGCTTCCTTGATCGCATCGAGGCAGACGGTGCTCAGGAAGGATGCTCTGGCCTGCGAAACGGACAATAGGAGCGCGTATTCGCCTTGCTGGTGGATGAGCGTGCAAGCACGGGTAGTCCCTTGCCGTCCCGGTCCTCAACGAGCTGGATTCGCTCCGAGGCGTCACCACGCTGTCGGACGAGGTCGCTCTTCAGGGTGCGTCGGTAGCGCCTTCCCTCGAGGCTGTAGGAATAGTTGTGGCAGGCACTTGGCACCTCGGCCGAGACCAGCCGCCGGGTGGCCGCATCGGACAACCGTAGGATCGTCTCCTGGACAGTGATGCCTCGTGCTCGGTCGGTCCACAGGGCCAGGGCAGCAGGCGCCGATGACGATTTGGCGGACTTCGCGGATCGCGCGGAAGGTGGCGCGCGGGGCATACTCGGCCGGGTCTTGGCCTTCGGCGGGATCGTCGCTGGGATTGAGGTCGTACGGCAAACGCAAGTACGCGCTACGGCACGTCGATGCAGGTCCGGCGTAGATGGCGAGTAGGGGCGTCGTCGGATGGGCTGGCCAGCGCGTGCGTCCCGCCGAGTTGGGCGGCGGAGGAGGTGTCGCCGAGGTGGGTCAATCGGGTTGGAGCAGGCGGTTCCGCGCGTGCTGGGCAGGGCGCCCGAGACCCGGCCCGTTGATGCCACCCGTGTGGCTGATGCGCTTGAGATCATCGACTGGTCTCGTTCGACGAGCGTGGCGGTGAACGAGTCGACCGACGCCACTCCGGGATCGGCCGTCCAGGTTTCCACTCGTGCCCGGCGTGCCCGCCACCGCGCCAAGACAGCTACTCGTCTGTCCCCGTGGCCCCACTTGACCGATGGCTCGGTGGGGGCACCGGCCGCTCCTCATCGTCTTGGTCAGCACTGGCGGCCGGGCTTGACTCTTGTAGCGTGCGGGTGGGCTTCGGTCTGACCCGTCCATCGGTGCCGTAGCGTGCCCGTTCGTGCCGGTGAAACCGACGCTCGTCAGCGTCCTGAAAGACCCCGCCGTCGCGCCCCTGTTCATCGCCCGCGCGACCTCGGCGATCGGGAACGGCTTCGGGCGGGTCGCGCTCGCCTGGGGAGCCCTGCACCTGGGCTATGGTCCGGGCGGACTGTCGCTGGTCCTTGCGTGCCAGGCGCTCCCGCAACTGCTGCTGGTGCTCGTCGGCGGGATCATCGGTGACCGGGTCCGCCGGCAGTACGTCCTGGTCGGCGCGGACGCCTTGGCGGCCGCGACGTGGACCATGCTGGCGGTCTGCTTCACCGGCCGTTCCGCGTCG
>NZ_JBEPCJ010000153.1:0-15578 GCF_040299565.1 Spirillospora sp. NPDC000708 | reverse complement strand
TTCGCCGCGGAGCGCCGGCGGAGCGGCGAAACAGCCTGCCGGTCGTAACGGGGGTTCCAGGGGGTCGCCCCCCTGGGAAAACACAGAAATTACCCTCGCTGGGTGAGCAATTCCACGACCTCGGCGGCCTTGCGGTCGTGGGCGGTGGCGGTGGCTTCGGGGAGGCCGAGGAAGCGGGCGAGGTCGGCGAGGACCTCGGCCACGGGGCCGATGGTGGCGACGGCGGTGGCGCCGCCGGTGACGTGCCGCTCGTAGGGGAGCAGCGCCTCGTAGGCGCGGGCGGCGAGGTCGGGTTCGCCGAGCGCGATGGCGCGGCGTCCGCGGATCGCCATGACGAGGTCGTAGAAGTAGTCGCGGCGGACGGGTCCGGCGTCGGCCGGGACGGCGCGGCGGGCCTCGTCGGCGCGGCCGGCGGCGGCGAGCGCCAGGGCGTGGATGTCGGCGGTCGCGGCGACGTGCGGCCACTGCTCGCGCAGCCAGCCGGTCTCGGCGACCAGGTCGCCCGCGCGGCCCTGGACGTACCGGAGGCAGAACGCGCCGACGAGCATCATGCCGCGCTCGCTGCTCCAGATGCCGGTCCGGCCGATGGCGCCGCCGACCTGGGTGTAGACGCGTTCGGCCTCGTCGTAGCGGGCGCGGAACGCGTGCGCGAGGCCGCCGTACCACTCGGCGATCATGGCGAGGAGCGGGAGGCCGTACTGGTCGGCGAGGCGGCGGCCCTCGTCCAGGTGGCGGCGGGCGGCGGCGAGGTCGAGGGAGGCGACCTCGGTCTGCTGGAGCTGGAGGTGGGCGAGGACGAGGTAGCCGGGCAGGTCGTGCTCGGTGGCGAGGTGGAGCAGTTCGGTGGCGATGCGGCGGCGGTCGTGCAGGCCGTCGGCGGAGCGGTAGCCGTTGAGGTAGCCGCCGTTGAGCGCGGCGGCGAGCAGGGCGGGATCGCCGAGGCCGCGGGCGGTCTCGACGGCCTCGCGGGCCGCCTCGGCGCCCCGGTCGTCCTGCTCGCCCTCCAGCTCGATCGCCAGGGTCGTCAGGAGGCGGGCGCGGAGGGCGGGGTCGTCGCCGGGCGGGCCGGCCAGGGCGTGCTCGGTCGCGTCGATGACCTCGCGGTCCAGGATCCCGTACTCGCGGCTGGTCCACAGGGTCGGTACGTCGAAGGCGACGATGATGCGGGCGAGGAGGCGGACGTCGCCGAGCGCGCGGGCGTCGGCGATGGCGCGGCGGCGCCGGTCCCGGGCGTCGACGACCTGCCCGGCCAGCGCGGTGGCGCGGATCGCGGCCGCCTCGGTCTCCAGCCGCTCGCGGGCGGCGCCGTCGCCCAGGGCGCGCAGGGTCTCGGCGGCGCGGACCCACAGGTCGGCGGCGACGCGGTGGGCGTAGCGGGCCTCGGCGGCCTCCGCCGCGAGCCGCGCGTACCGGACGGCCCGGTCGGGCGCCGTGCCGGACTCCAGGTAGTGGTGCGCGATGGCGGCGACCTCGTCGGGGCGGTGCCGTTCGAGGGAGGCGGCGACGCGGCCGTGCAGGCGGGTGCGGCGGGCGCCCGACAGGCCGGTGTAGAGGGTGTCGCGGACGAGGGCGTGCGCGAACCGCAGCCGTCCGGGGGCGGGCTCCGTCACCAGACCGGCGGCGAGGGCGGACTCGACGGCGTCGATCACGGCGTCCTCGTCGCCGGACAGGTCGGCGAGCACGTCGAGGCGGGCGTCGCGGCCGGCGACGGCGGCGTCCCGCAGGACGGCGCGGGCCGGTTCGGGGAGCCGGGCGATGCGGCGGCGCAGCACGTCGCCGACGCCGGCGGGCACCCGGCGGGTCGCGGCGGGCAGCCCCTCGGCGGCCAGGAGCCGGGCCGTCTCGCGGGTGAAGAACGGGTTCCCGCCGGTCCGTTCGGCGATGGCGGACAGCTCCGCGTCGCCGAGCCGGGTGTCGCAGACCGCGCGGACCAGCGCGGCGACCTCGGCGGCCGACAGCCCGGAGAGCTCGATCCGGGCGGGCTCGTGTCGGGCCAGCGCGGCGAGCGCGGCGGCGAGCGGGCCGGGGACCTCGGTGTGCCGGAACGTCGCGGCGAGCAGGACGCGGCGGTCGCGGATCCGTCCGGCGAGCCGGGTGAGCAGCGCGAGGGTCTCCTCGTCGGCCCAGTGCAGGTCCTCGACGACGAGCAGGAGCGGCGTGCCGTCGGCGATCCCGGCGAGGTAGTCGCCGGCGGCGAGGTGCAGGCGGAACCGGCCGGCTCCGGCGTCGGCGTGCCCGGTCTCGCCGCCGTGCCCGGTGGCGGCGTCGTCCAGGAACGGGGCGAGGCGGGCGGCCAGCCCGGCGGGGGGCGGGGCGGTGGCGGCGAGTTCGCGCAGCAGTTCGGCCCAGGGCCAGGCGGCGGGCGCTCCCCCGGTCTCCGGCGCGCGTCCCCACGCGCACGTCCAGCCCCGTCCGACGAGAAGGCGGGCGAGCCGCTCGCTGAGCGCGGTCTTGCCCATGCCGGCGTCGCCGCTGATGAGGACGGTCGTGCCGTGTCCGGCCTCGGCCGCGCGGGCGGCCTCGTCCAGCACGGCCAGTTCCCGTTCCCGTCCGACGAAGGCGGCGCCGGACGGTTCCGCGGGCGCCGCCCGGACCGCGGACGGGACGGACCGTTCCACGCCGCCGCCGAGGTCCGGGGCCTGCGCGAGGATGCCCGCCTCAAGATCGCGCAGAGCCGGGCCGGGATCGACGCCGAGCTCCTCGGTGAGGGCGGCGCGGGCGCGGCGGAGCGCGGCGAGCGCGTCGCCCTGCCGGCCCGTCCGGTAGAGGGCGAGGGCCAGCAGCCGCCACGCCTCCTCGCGCAGCGGGTGGGCGGCGGCGTGCGCCTCCAGGTCCGGGACGGCCTCGGCGGCGGCGCCGAGCGCGAGCATCGCCTCGGCGCGGCGCTCGACGGCGAGGCGGCGCCGCTCGTCCAGCCGGGCGGCCTCCGCGGCGGCCCAGGGCAGCGCGGCGAACTCGGCGTAGGCGGGCCCGCGCCATTCGGCGAGCGCCGCCTCGGCGTCGCGGCGCGCCCCGGACGGGTCGCCCGCCGCCAGCCGCCGCGCGGCCCCGTCGATCAGCGCGTCGAACCGCCAGGCGTCGACGGCGTCGTCCGGCAGCCGCAGGGCGTATCCGGGCGGCTCGGTGACCAGGACGCGCGCGGGCGTGCGGGGCGGGCGGCCGGGTTCGAGGGCGCGCCGCAGGTGCGACACGAACGACTGGAGCCCGGCGGCGGCGTGCGGCGGGGCGGTACCGGCCCAGAGGTCCTCGACGAGCCGGTCCGCCGGGACCATCCGTCCGTGCGCGGCGGCGAGCCGCGCCAGCACCGAGCGCCGGCGGGGACCGCCCAGGTCGGCGGGAGCGCCCGCCACGTGCACGGCGAACGCCCCGAGGACGCGGACGGCGGTGGTCATGGCCCGATCAGACTAACCGGGCCGAATCGCCGCCGTCCGCCTACCCGCCCGCTGCGACCGCCGCCCCTGGCGGGGTCAGCGCGCCGCGCTGGGCTCCCGCTCGCGCCCGGCGCTCGCGGGCTCCGCGGCGCCGTGCAGGTCGATCTCCGGCAGGGCGCGGGCGAGCGGCTTCGGCAGCCACCAGTTCGCCCGTCCGAGCAGCGCCATCGCGGCGGGCACCAGCACGAGCCGGACGACCGTCGCGTCCAGCGCGACCGCGACCGCGAGCCCCACCCCCATCTGCTTGATGACCAGGCCGGGGTCGGCGGCGAAGCCGAGGAAGACCGCGACCATGATCAGCGCGGCGCTGCTGATCACCCGGCCCGTGGCGGCCAGCCCGGACGACACCGAGCCGCGCGCGTCGCCGTGCCGCAGCCACTCCTCCCGCACCCGGGACAGCAGGAACACCTCGTAGTCCATCGACACCCCGAACAGCACCGCGAACATCGGCAGCAGGATCAGCGACGACACCGGGACGCCGTGCGGGAGCCCGAGCGGGCCCGCTCCCCAGCCCCACTGGAACACCGCCGTCAGCACGCCGTAGGCGGCGCCGATCGACAGCAGGTTCATCGCGGCCGCCTTCAGCGGCGCGACCAGCGACCGGAAGACGATCATCAGCATCACGAACGAGGTGGCGACGACCGCGCCGATCATCGGCCAGAGCCGGTCCGACAGCGAGCGCGACAGGTCCACGTACGCGGCGGTGAGCCCGGTGATCTCCGCGCCCGGCGGCAGCTCGCGCGCCCGGATCCGGTCGACGACGGCGGGCGCGCGCTCGTCCTGCGGCCCGTACCTCGGCGTGACGACCAGGACGGCGGCGTCCCGCCCCGGGGACACCTGCGGCGGCGTCACGCTCACCACCCCGTCGGTGCGGGCGAGCCGGTCCCGCAGGGCGGGCAGCGTGCCCGCGTCCGTCTTCCGCAGGTC
Organism: Spirillospora sp. NPDC000708; assembly: GCF_040299565.1. Lineage (NCBI taxonomy): Bacteria > Bacillati > Actinomycetota > Actinomycetes > Streptosporangiales > Thermomonosporaceae > Spirillospora > Spirillospora sp. NPDC000708. The sequence goes on along the minus strand of NZ_JBEPCJ010000153.1, from coordinate 11,220 downwards.
GACGGCGACGATCAGCGGGCCGTTGGCGCCGGGACCGAACCCCTCGGCGACCAGGTCGTACGCCCTCCGGACGGTGTTGGACTCCGGTTCGCTACTGGCGTCGCTCGGCCAGGTGCGCATCCCGAGCGCGGGCGCCGCCAGCGTGATCATCAGGACCGTCCCGGCGAGCAGCCACGGCCACGGGCGGCGCCCGACGTGCTCCGCCCAGCGCCGCACCCGCGGCGAGTCGGCGTGGACCGTCGCGCCGGGCGCCCGGTCGCGGCGGCGCAGCACCCGGCGTCCGGCCAGGCCCAGCACCGCGGGCAGCAGCGTGACCGCGCTCAGCACGGTGAACGCCACGACGAGGCCGGTCGCGAACCCCATCGTCATGTAGACGGGGTTCTGCGACAGCACCAGCCCGCACAGCGCCAGCAGCACCGTGAACCCCGCGAAGATCACCGGCTGCCCGGCGGTCGCGATCGCGCGTCCCGCCGCCTCGGGCACGTCCAGGCCCTCGGCCAGCCCCTCCCGGTGCCGGGTGAGGATGAACAGCGCGTAGTCGATCCCGACGCCCAGCCCCACCATGACCGCCAGCGTGGGCGCGGTCGTCGACACGTCGGTGAACGCGGCGAGCAGCGTGACCCCGGACACGCCGGCCCCCAGCCCGGCCAGCGCCACCGCGAGCGGCAGCCCGGCCGCCACCACCGACCCGAACGCCACGAACAGCACCACCAGCGCGGCCACGATCCCGACGCCCTCGGCGACGCCGCCGGGCGCCGTCACGTTCTCCGGCACCTGCCCGCCGAACTCGACCCGGTACCCGGCCGCGTCCAGGTTCCGCGTCGCCGACCTCAGCCGGTCCACGGTCTCCTTCGGCGCCAGCTCGGTGACCTGCACCGAGTACCGCACGGTGAGCAGCGCGGTCCGCCCGTCCGGGCTCGGCAGCGCCGGATCCACCGCGCTGACGTGCGGGAGCGTGCGGAGCCGCGCTCCCGCGACGGCCAGCGCTCCCGGATCGACCCGGCCGGACCTCCCGTGCACGACCACCCGCGCGTCCGCGCCCGACAGCGCGGGGAACCGCTTCTCCAGCAGGTCCCTCGCCTTCTGCGAGCCGCTTCCGGACTGCGTGTAGTCGTCGTGCAGCGCGCCCCCGGCGACGCCCGCGAGACCGGCCATCGCGCCGACGAGGACCAGCCACACGACGATGGACCGCCACGGCCGCAAGGCCGCAGCCTTGCCGAGGCGGTAGAGCAGGCGGGACATGGCCTCTCCCCCGAACGGTGTGATCCGACGCCGCCAGGCTGGCCCGCCCCGCTTGCCGCCCGCTTGCCGGTGACTTGCCGTCCGCCCGCAGGCCGTACGCTGTGGTCGTGAGCGAGCTGAACCCCGAGGACGCGAAGATCATCACCCTCGCCCGGTCCGCCCGGGCGCGAGCGGGCGCCGCCGAGGGCGCCGCCGTCCGGGACGAGACGGGCCGCACCTACTCCGCCACGAGCGTGGACCTGCCGTCGCTGAAGCTGTCGGCCCTCAAGGTCGCGGTCGCGATGGCCGTCTCCAGCGGCGCCGAGGACCTCGAGGCCGCCGCGGTCGTCACCGCCGCCGAGACCGCCGACGCCGCCGACGTGGCAGCCGTCCGCGACCTGGGCCCGAAGGCCCCCGTCCTGGTAGCCGCCCCCAACGGCGACCTCCGCACCACCCTCTGACCCCACCCCGACAAGCCAAGCCCCGCCCCACAGGCTCGGCAGGGTGAACCACTCCCGCAGGCCGAAGCCCGGCCCACACCAGGACACCCCGAGCAACACCAGACCGCGCCTCGACGCACCGGCCCGGCGGGTTGGGCCTCAGCCTGCCCTAGGACGCCCCCTGGCCCGTGCCAGCAAAAACTCTCGGCCTGGCGGTGTGAACCCCGACCAGCGGTCTGAGCCTCAGCCACAGACCACGGGCAGGCACGCGGAGCGAGTGCAGCGAGCGCAGCGGGCCTGCCCGGCGACGGACGGGCTGTTTCGCCGCGGAGCGCCAGCGGAGCGGGGAAACAGCCCGTCCGTCGTGACGGGGGTTCCAGGGGGTCGCCCCCCTGGGCTAACTCAGCCTGCGTACCAGGACGGTGCCTACGCGGTTGCGGCGGCCGGCGATGGTCTCGGCCTTGAGGGACAGGACGGGGGCGTCGCCGTCGGCGGGGCCGACCTCGGCGGTGGAGCCTTCGATCGGGACGCGGCCGAGGGCGTGCGCGAGCAGGCCGCCGACCGTCTCGACCTCCTCGGCGTCCAGCTCGACGTCGAACAGTTCGGCGAGGTCCTCGACGGGGAGCCGGGCGGTGACGCGGGCGGCGCCGTCGTCGAGCCAGGTCACGGGCGGGATCTCGCGGTCGTACTCGTCGGTGATCTCCCCGACGATCTCCTCCAGGATGTCCTCGATGGTGACGAGGCCGGCGGTGCCGCCGTACTCGTCGATGACCACGGCGAGGTGGATCTGGCGGGCCTGCATCTCGCGGAGCAGCTCGTCGATCGGCTTGCTGTCCGGGACGTACGTCGCGTCCCGCATGATCGAGCCGACGGTCTCGACCGCCTCGCCAGCGGGGTTCTCCTGGCTGCGGCGGACGACGTCCTTCAGGTAGGCGATGCCGACGACGTCGTCCTCGTTCTCGCCGACGACGGGGATGCGGGAGAAGCCGCTGCGCAGCGCCAGCGACATCGCCTGCCGGAGGGTCTTGCCGCGCTCGATGAACACGATGTCGGTGCGGGGCACCATGACCTCGCGGACGAGGGTGTCGCCCAGCTCGAACACCGAGTGGATCATCTGCCGCTCGTCCGGTTCGATCAGGCTGCGCTGCTCCGCGAGGTCGACGAGGTCGCGCAGTTCGGCCTCGGACGCGAAGGGGCCCTCGCGGAAGCCGCGGCCGGGGGTGAGGGCGTTGCCGAGCGCGATCAGCAGCCGGGGCAGCGGCCCGAGCACGCGGGTGACGGGGTGGATCACCGCGGCGCCGGCGAGCGCGATGCGGCCGGCGTGCTGGATGCCGAGCGTGCGCGGCCCCACCCCGATCACGACGTAGCTGACCACGATCATGATCGCGGCGGCGACGACGTAGGCGCGCCAGGTCTCGTCGAGCCAGGAGATGGACAGGTCCGCGACGATGACGGTGGCGACCAGCTCGCAGCCGATCCGCAGCAGCAGGACCATGTTCACGTAGCGGGCGGGGTCGGCGACGACCTCGGCGAGCTTGCCGGCGCCGCGCCGGTTCTCGCGGACGAGTTCCTCGACGGTGACCCGGGAGACGCGGGCGAGCGCGGTCTCGGCGCCGGCCAGCAGGCCCGCCATCAGGACCAGGCCCACCGCCAGGGCGGTCAGCCACCCCTGCGCGGTGCTCATCAGCGGCCGCGTTCCTCCCGCCAGGAGGCGAGCAGGCCGGCCTGCAGGCCGAACATCTCCTTGTGCTCCTCCGGCTCGGCGTGGTCGTAGCCGAGGAGGTGCAGGATGCCGTGCGTGCACAGCAGTTCCAGCTCGTCCTCGGTGGAGTGCCCGGCGTCCTTCGCCTGCTTCTCGGCGACCGACGGGCACAGCACGACGTCGCCGAGCAGGCTCGGGTCGGCCTCGCCGTCCTCGTCCGCGCCGCCGGACATGTGGCCGGGGCGCAGCTCGTCCATGGGGAACGACAGGACGTCCGTGGGGCCGGGCTCGTCCATCCACTTCTCGTGCAGCTCGGTCATCGCGGCCTCGTCGACGAACAGGATCGACAGCTCGGCGAGGGGGTGGACGCGCAGGCCGTCGAGGACGTGCCGGGCGAGGGCGGCGATGCCCTTCTCGTCGACCGCGGCGCCCGACTCGTTCAGCACCTCGATGCTCACTGCCGCCCCCGCTTGCGCGGCGCGCCGCGGCCGTTGGCGCCCTGCTTGAACTCCGGCACCCGTGACTCGTCGTACCGGTTGTAGGCGTCGACGATGTCGGTCACCAGCTTGTGGCGGACGACGTCGCGGCTGTCCAGCCGGGAGAAGTGGATGTCCTCGACGCCCTCCAGGATGTCCTGGACGACGCGGAGGCCGCTCAGCTGCCCGTTCGGCAGGTCGACCTGGGTGACGTCGCCGGTCACCACGACCTTCGACCCGAACCCGAGCCGGGTGAGGAACATCTTCATCTGCTCGGGCGAGGTGTTCTGCGCCTCGTCGAGGATGATGAACGAGTCGTTCAGGGTGCGGCCCCGCATGTAGGCGAGGGGCGCGACCTCGATGGTGCCGGCGGCCATCAGGCGCGGGATCGAGTCGGGGTCGACCATGTCGTGCAGCGCGTCGTAGAGCGGCCGCAGGTACGGGTCGATCTTCTCGTAGAGCGTGCCGGGCAGGAAGCCGAGCCGCTCGCCCGCCTCGACGGCCGGGCGCGTCAGGATGATCCGGTTGACCTTCTTGTCCTGCAGCGCGCGGACGGCCTTGGCCATCGCCAGGTACGTCTTGCCGGTGCCCGCCGGGCCGATGCCGAACACGATCGTGTGCTTGTCGATCGCGTCGACGTAGCGGCGCTGGTTCAGCGTCTTCGGGCGGATGGTGCGGCCCCGGCTGGACAGCACGTCCAGGGTGAGGACCTCCGCCGGGCGCTCGCCGCCCTCGCCGCGCAGCATCGCGAGGCTGCGCTCGACGGCGTCCGGGGTGAGCTGGGCGCCGTTCTTGAGCAGCTCCAGCATCTCGGTGAACAGCCGGGACGCGAGCTCGGTCTCGCTCTCCGGACCGGTGACCGTGATCTCGTTGCCGCGGACGTGCACGTCGACGGCGTCGCCGAAGGCGCGCTCGACCGCGTGCAGGAGCTCGTCCCGGGAGCCGAGAAGGCTCACCATCGAATGGTCGTCCGGCACCACGATCTTTATCTGGGAGCGTGCGCCGTCGTCACGCCCCGTCCGAGTTGACCTCGTGTGAGTTGATTCGACCATCAGCCGGGCCTTGCGGCCTCTCCGACCTGCCTTCTGTTCGCTCCGGGTGTCCTGGGTTGCGTTTCCATGGTACTGGGCGGCCCCGACGGAACGCCGCCGCTTTTACCCGCACCCGATCTCGCGTCGCCCGGGCCGGTACGGGCGCCCCGACCGGCCGGCCGGTCCGGGACCCGTCAGCCGGGCGGCCAGTTCAGGCCACGCCCGCCGAGCACGTGCGCGTGCACGTGGAGGACCGTCTGGCCGGCCTGCGCGCCGGTGTTGAAGACGACGCGGTAGCCGGTGCCGTCGACGCCCTCGTCCACGGCGACCCGGTGGGCCTCGCCCAGGACCTCGGCCAGCAGCTCCGGGTCGGCGGCGGCGAGCTCGGCGGCCGTGGGGTGGTGGTCCTTGGGGATGACCAGCACGTGCGTGGGCGCCTGCGGGTTGATGTCGCGGAACGCCAGCACGCGCTCGGAGTCCCGGACGACCTTGGCGGGCACGTCCCCGGAAACGATCTTGCAGAACAGGCAGTCGGTCATCTGTCTCCCCTCACGGCGGCCGGAACCGCGCCCCGAGATCCTATCGAGACCGCTGCGGGGATGGTCCGCGGCGCCCCATGATCGCTAAGGTTTCCGGCGTCGATCTCCGGTTGTCGAGCCGCATTCCGACCGGCCACTGGTTAAGGTTGTCAACTCAGGGCGTACCCCCCGGTCCGTGGGCGTTGCCGCGTCTTCGCGCGGGTGGGGGACACCCGGTTCGATGCCGGTCCGAAAGGTCCGTCCGAAAGGCGGCCGGGGGACGGTGAAGGCGGCGGATAGGTGACCGAGGTCCTCAGGAAAATGCCCTTTCGTAAACCCAGCGGCCAGGGTGCGCGTCCCACTGACGTGACCGAGACCCTCGTGGCCAGGGGAACGGCGGGGGCCGTGGCCGTCGCCTGGGACGCCGATCAAGCGGTGACCGCGCTCTACAGCGCCAACTACCGCTCGCTCGTGCGTCTCGCCGCCATGCTCGTGCGCGATTCGGGAACGGCCGAGGAGGTCGTCCAGGACGCGTTCGTGGCGATGCACGGCGGCTGGCGCCGACTGCGCGACCCCGACAAGGCCCTGTCGTACCTGCGCCAGTCCGTGGTCAACCGGTCGCGATCGGTGCTGCGGCACCGCGCCGTCGTCGAGAAGTACGCCCCGAAGGGGCTGCCGGACGCGCCGAGCGCGGAGGCCGGGGCGATCGGCGAGCTCGAACGCTCGGCGGTGATCGACGCGCTCTCCCGGCTCCCCGCACGCCAGCGGGAGGCGCTCGTCCTCCGCTACTACGCCGATCTGTCCGAAGCGGAGATCGCCAACGCGATGGGGATCTCCCGAGGCGCCGTGAAGAGCCATACGGCGCGCGGCATGACCGCGCTACGCAACGTCCTGGAGCAGTTCTCATGACCACCGACCCCCACGACGAGCACGGCGAGATCCTGCGCCGCGCCCTGCACGCGGAGGCGGACTCGGTCACACCCGCCGACGACGGCCTGGAGCGCATCCGGGCCCGGATAGCCGATCCGCGCCGCCGGCGCTGGTTCGGCCTGGAACGGTTCGGCACCGCCTGGTACGGGCTGGACCGGTTCGCCCTCACCTGGGCGCGGCCCGCGCTCGCCGTGGCCGCGGCCGTGGCGATCGCCGGCCTCGGCGTGACCGCGCCGCAGACGATCGACCTCATCCAGCACTCGGTCGGCAGCAACGGCCCGTCCGGCGACGACCACGGCGACCACACCGGCGACCGCGTCGACTCGCAGGGCCGCCCGGTGCTCCCCGGCTCGCCGACGCCGTCGCAGCCCGGCGTGTCCGGGTCGGCCTCCGCGTCGACGGCGACGTCCCCCTCGGCCTCGTCCAGCCCCGCGCCGTGCAAGTCCCCCGGGGCGGGCGGCACGAAGACGTCCCCGTCCCAGGCGGCGGCGCAGCACGGCAAGGCGTCCGCCTCGCCGTGCCCGAGCGGCAGCCCCACCACGAGCCCGACGCCGACGGAGACCCCGACGACTCCGCCGCCGTCGACGCCCACGCAGCCGACCGAGCAGCCGACGACGCCCACCAGCAGCGCTCCCGCCGTCACCACCGACCAGGGCACCGGCGCCTCCGCGCCCTAGCCCGAGGCCCGGCCCACTTCGAGACAGGTCCTGGCCACGGCCCGCCCTGGCCACGGCCCGCGCTCGCCGCCGGCCCGTCTCCCGGTCTCGCCGGGGGCGGGTCACCAGCGGCCGGTGGCGGCCAGCAGCACGGACGCGGCGGCCACCCCGGCCGTCGAGGTCCGCAGCACCGTCGGGCCGAGCCGGGTGGGGCGGCCGCCCGCCGCGGCGAACCGCTCCAGCTCCTCGTCGGCGATCCCGCCCTCGGGGCCGACCACCAGGACGATGTCCCCGTCCTCGGGCGGCTCGACGGCGCTGAGCGGCTCCTGGGCGTCCTCGTGCAGGACGAGCGCGAGCGACGCGGCGGCGATCCGATCGGCGACGTCGGCGGTGGACGCCAGGTCCGGCACCTCCGGCAGGCGGCTGCGGCGCGCCTGCTTCGCCGCCTCCCGGGCGGCGTTGCGCCACCGCCCGAGGGCCTTCTCGCGGCGCTCCGGGCGCCACTGGGTCACGCACCGGGCCGCCGCCCACGGGACGATCTCGTCGACGCCGGCCTCCGTCATGGTCTCCACGGCCAGCTCGCCCCGGTCGCCCTTCGGCAGCGCCTGGACGACCACGAGGCGCGGCGCGGGCGCCGGATCCGTGCGGCGGGACAGCACGTCCAGGGTCAGGGACGCCCGGTCGGCCGCCGCGACCACGCACTCGGCGAGCATCCCGGCGCCGTCGGTCAGGTCGACCCGTTCACCGGGCCGCAGCCGCCGCACGGTCGCGGCGTGCCGCCCCTCGGCGCCGTCCAGGACGACCCGGTCGGCGCGCAGCCGCGCCGGGTCGGCGAGGAACACCGGCGGACTCATCGCCCTCCCCCCGGGCCGCCGGCGGCGGGCCCGCCCGGAGCCAGCGGCGTGCCGTCGCGGCCCTCGCGGTAGCCCGCCACGGTGGCTCTTCAGTGCTGGTTGAAAACGTCCCTGAGGCGGGAGAACATGCCGCGCTGCCCCGGCGCGAACTTGCCGGGCGGGCGCTCCTCGCCGCGCAGCGCGGCGAGCCGGCGCAGCAGCTCCTCCTGCTCCTCGTCGAGCTTGCCGGGCGTCTCCACGTTCACGTGGATCATCAGGTCGCCGCGGCCGCTCTCGTTGAGGTGCCGCACGCCCCGGTTGTAGAGCGTGATCACCTGCCCGGACTGCGTACCGGGCTTGATGTCGACCTCCTCGGCGGCGTCCAGCGTCTCGATCGTGACGCTGGTGCCGAGCGCGGCGGCGGTCATCGGGATCTCGACCGTGCAGTGCAGGTCGTCGCCCTCCCGCTCGAAGATCGGGTGCGGCTTCTCGGCGATCTCCAGGAACAGGTCGCCGGGCGGGCCGCCGCCGGGGCCGACCTCGCCCTCGCCGGCGAGCTGGATGTGGATGCCGTTCTCCACGCCCGCCGGGATCTTGACCTTGACGGTGCGCCGGGTGCGGACCCGGCCGTCGCCGGAGCACTCGGTGCACGGGTGCCGGATCACCGACCCGAACCCGCCGCAGGCGGGGCACGGCCGGGCCGTCATGACCTGCCCGAGGAAGGAGCGCTGCACCTGCTGGACCTCGCCGCGGCCGTGGCAGGTCTCGCAGGTCTCCGGGTGGGTGCCGGGCGCGCAGCCCGTCCCCTCGCAGGTCGTGCAGGCGACCGCGGTGTCGATGGACAGCTCGCGGGTCGTGCCGAAGGCGGTCTCCGCCAGGTCCAGCTCGACGCGCAGCGTCGCGTTGCGGCCCCGGCGCGCGCGCGAACGGGGACCGCGGGAGGTCGCGGTGCCGAAGAACGCGTCCATGATGTCGCTGAACGGGAACCCGGCGCCGCCGAAGCCCCCGGCGCCCGCGCCCGCGCCGCCGCCCGGCGCGAACGGATCCGCACCGAGGTCGTACATCTCGCGCTTCTTCGGATCGGAGAGCACCTCGTAGGCCTGGGTGATCTCCTTGAACTTCTCCTGCGTCTCCGGGTCCGGGTTGACGTCCGGGTGCAGCTCGCGCGCGAGCCGCCGGTACGCCTTCTTGACCTCGTCGGCGCTGGCGTCCCGGCGGACGCCGAGGGTCGCGTAGTAGTCGTTGGCCACTTACGACCCCGCCAGGATCTGTCCCACGTAGCGTGCCACTGCCCGTACCGCTCCCATCGTGCCGGGGTAATCCATGCGTGTCGGCCCGAGCACACCTAGCCGGGCCAGCGTGAGGTCGCCGACGCCGTAGTCGGCTGCGACGACCGAGGTCGAACGGAGCCCCTCATCGGGGTTCTCGGTGCCGATCCGCACCGTAAGAGTAGAGGAGTCGCCGGTCTCGCCGAGCAGCCGCATGAGGACCACCTGCTCCTCCAGCGCCACCAGCACCTCCCGCAGGCTCTGCGAGAAGTCGACGGCGGCCAGGTTCGCCGCGCCGGCGAAGACGATCTTCTCCTCGTGGTTCTCGACGAGGGTCTCCAGCAGGACGGACAGGACCGCGGCCGCCACCGGCCGCTCGTCCGGGCCCACCTTGTCCGGCAGGTCCGCCACGGCGGACGGCACGTCGCCGAAGCCCAGCCCGTCCAGGCACGTATTGAGCAACGCCCGCAGGTGCCCCACGGATTCCTCGGAGATCTTCCCCGTCTCGATGACGCGCTGCTCGACCCGCCCGGTGTTGGTGATCAGCACCAGCAGCAGCCGGCCCTCGGCGACCGGGACCAGCTCCACGTGCCGCACCGACGAGCGGGTCAGCGACGGGTACTGCACGACCGCGACCTGCCGGGTCAGCTGCGCGAGCAGCCGGACGGTGCGGCCGACGATGTCGTCGAGGTCGTAGGCGCCGGACAGGAACGTCTCGATCGCGCGGCGCTCGGCGACCGACAGCGGCTTGATCGTGGACAGCCGGTCGACGAACAGCCGGTATCCCTTGTCGGTGGGGACCCGCCCCGCGCTGGTGTGCGGCTGGGCGATGTACCCCTGCTCCTCCAGCACCGCCATGTCGTTGCGAATCGTCGCGGAAGAGACGCCGAGGTTGTGCCGGTCCACCAGGGCCTTGGAGCCCACCGGCTCGTTCGTGGAGACATAGTCCTCGACTATGGCGCGCAGCACCGCGAGTTTCCGGTCGTCCAGCACCCGGTCACCTCCTTCTGCACCTTCCACAGGTCCTCACGTCCAGATATACCGCCGACGGGGCCTTGCTGGCACTCCGTAGTTCCGAGTGCCAAGTGTACGGCCCGGAGGGGACGTTCCGGGGGCCGCGGCCCGCCACCGGGCCGCGCGCGGCTGCGTGATCTTATCCCGGCCGTTAGTGTGCGGAACCGTGCGGAGCAAGAACTACGGAGACGACGTGCTCGCCGGCGACTGGCGCCGCCCCCGCAAGGGGCGGATCCCGGAGGTGCCGGTCGAGCCGGGCCTGGTCGCCGAGGATCCCGACAGCGGCTTCTGCGGCGCCGTGGTCGGCTGCGACAAGTTCGGCGTCACGCTGGAGGACCGGTTCGGCAAGCGCCGGGTGTTCCCCCTCACCAAGGCCGGCTTCCTGATCGACGGCAAGCCGGTCACCCTCGTCCGGCCCGCCGCGGCGCCCGCCGCCCCGGCCCGCTCGGCGTCCGGGTCGATCGCGGTCCAGGGGCTGCGCGCCCGCGTCGCCAAGGAGAGCCGCATCTACGTGGAGGGCGTCCACGACGCCGAGCTCGTCGAGAAGATCTGGGGGCACGACCTGCGCGTCGAGGGCGTCGTCGTCGAGTACCTCGAGGGCGTGGACGACCTGCCCGCGATCGTCGAGGAGTTCGCGCCGGACGAGGGCCGCCGCCTCGGCGTGCTGGTCGACCACCTCGTGGAGGGTTCCAAGGAGAGCCGGATCGCCGCGCGGGTGTCGTCCCCGCACGTCCTCGTGACCGGCCACCCGTTCATCGACATCTGGGAGGCCGTCAAGCCCGCCGCCGTCGGCATCCCCGCCTGGCCCCGCGTCCCCCGCGGCGTCCCGTGGAAGGAGGGCGTCGTCGAGGCCCTCGGCTGGGACTGCGAGACGGGCGCGGCCTGGAAGCGCATCCTCGGCTCCGTCACCACCTACACCGACCTCGAACCGGCCCTCCTCGGCCGCGTCGAGGAGCTCATCGACTTCGTGACGTGTTAGCCCAGGGGGGCTGTGTTAGTCCAGGGGGGCGACCCCCTGGAACCCCCGTCACGACGGACGGTCTGTTTCGACGCTCCGCGAGCGCTCCCCGGCGGAAAAGTCCGTCCGTCGCCCGGCGGGGCCCCGGCGGGCGCAGCACACGCGCCGCGGGC
>NZ_JBEPCJ010000152.1:0-16134 GCF_040299565.1 Spirillospora sp. NPDC000708 | reverse complement strand
CACGCGGTATGACAAGGTCGCCGTCCGCTACGAGGCCGTCCTCCACATCGCCGTCATCAACGATTGGCTGACCTGCCTTTGAGACACGCCCTAGCGGCCTCAGTTCTCACTCGGCATGGAGGACGGCACCGCGGCCGGCGCGCCGCCGTCGCGCTCGATCCCGCGGGCGCCCCGGGCCTGGCCGGGACCGCCGCGGCGGTCGTGACCGCGCTCCCTGAGGGTCAGCCCAGCCGTTCCTCGCGCCGGCGGATCACCTGTATCAGGTCCGCGGCCCGCTCCTTGATGAGGTCGAGCCCGGCATGGCCCCAGGGACGCGGCTCGCGGTCGATGACGCAGATCGTGCCGAGCACCGTTCCCGTCCGGTCGATGAGGGGAGCGCCGACGTAGGTGCGGATGCCGAGCTTGTCGACGACCGGGTTGCCGGCGAACCGCGGGTAGTCGCACACGTCGTCCAGGACCAGCGCCTTGCGCCGCACGACGACGTGCGGGCAGTAGCCGTGGTCCAGCGGTGCCTCCCGGCCGAGCTCGACGGCGTCGGCCGGGTCGGCGCCCGGCTGCCGCGGCGCGTACAGGCCGCCGAGGTACTGCTGGTCGGTCACGAAGTTCACCATCGCGAACGGCGGCAGGTCGGTGCCGGCGAGGTGCCGGGCGGCCTCGGCGAGGTCGCGGGCGAACGCGTCCAACTCGGCGTCCGGGGCCTGCCCGAGCCGCAGTTCCCGCAGCCGGACGACCCGCTGGGGCACCTCGGGGTCGACGGGCGTCAGCAGGTGGCCGGACGGTTCGTAGAGCGGGTCCTGGATCACGGGGGCTCCTGGGGCGGGTCGGCGCTGAAGGGAGGCGGGGTGGTGTCGGACGGAAGCGGTGTCAGACGGCGGCGGACGGGACGGCGACGAGGAGATGGCCGATCAGCGCCCGCAGCACCGCCGTCGCGGAGCCGCCGTCCCGCGCGTCGCAGAGGACGATCGGCACCCGCGGGTCGAGCCCGAGCGCGGCGCCGACCTCGTCCGGGGCATAGCGGAACGCGCCGTCGAACTCGTTGACCGCGACGAGGAAGCGGGTCCCGCGGTTCTCGAAGAAGTCGACGGCCTCGAAGCAGTCCGCGAGCCGGCGGGTGTCGGCGAGCACGATCGCGCCGAGCGCGCCCGCGGACAGCTCGTCCCACATGAACCAGAAGCGCTGCTGGCCGGGCGTGCCGAACAGGTACAGCACGATGCCGTGCTGCTCGATCGTGATCCGGCCGAAGTCGAGGGCCACGGTGGTGGTGGACTTGCCCTCGATCCCGCCGAGGTCGTCGGAGCCGGCGCTGGCGGTGGTGATGAGCTCCTCGGTGTTCAGCGGCTCGATCTCGCTGGCGGCGCCGACGAACGTCGTCTTCCCGACGCCGAACCCGCCCGCGATGAGGATCTTGACCTGCGTCGCGGACGGCGCGGACGCGTCAGGCTCGTTGAAGGCCATCGAGCAGTTTCTCCAGGAGGGCTCGGTCGGTGGGGTCGGCCGCGGTGCGCCGCGCCTGCGTGCTCATGGCGCGGCAGTCCAGCAGGTCGGCGAGGAGGACCTTGGTGACGGTCACGGGGAGCCGCAGGTGCGCCGCGACCTCGGCGACCGACGTCGGGGCGCGGCAGCAGGCGAGCGCCTCGGCGTGCTCCGGGGCCAGTTCAAGGGGGCGCCGGCCGGTCGCCACCACCAGCGACAGCAGGTCGAGCCGGACGGTCGGGCGGGTGCGGCCGGCGGTCACCGTGTACGGGCGCACGAGCGGCCCGGCGGCGGCGTCGACCCAGATCTCCTCGCCGCCGGCCGTCATGGCGAGGGGGCTCGGTCGTTCGCCGCGGCCGCCGGCCGCGCCGCGGTGTGCAGGAACGGCCGTACCGCGCGGATCAGCCGGGCCATCTCGAAGCCGACGACGGCCGGGTCGGCGTCCGCGCTCGTCATCACCGCGAGCACGGAGTTGAAGCCGGCCCAGGAGATGAACAGCTGGCTCGACCGGAGTTCGGCGACGACCTGCCGGACCTCGTTGCTCCCGTCGAACCTGGTGCCGGCGCTCCGGGTGATGGAGAAGAGGCTGGAGGCGAGCGCCGCCATCTGCTCCGCGCTGGTGCGGTCGAATCCGTGGGCCGCTTTCAGCATGCCGTCGGCGGACAGCAGCACGCTGCCGCGGATGGCCGGGACCTCGTCGCCCAGCCCCCGCAATAGCCAGGCGAGATCCTGCTCCTCGTTCGGGGGCACAGCATTCAATGGGAGCTCCTCGTCATTTCCTGGTGGCTCGTCATTTCCCGGTGTCCGGCCCGTCCACGGCGCCGTCATTCTCCAGGGCGCTGCGCATGCCCTTCTGGAATGCCGCCATCAATCCCGGATTGTGCTCGGCCTCCTGGTCGGGCTCCCGGTGGACGGGGGCGTTCGCCAGTTCGGGCGACAGGTGCTTCTGCGCCTGGCGGCGCGGCAGTTCCGGCCGCTCGCCGTCCGGCTGCGGGACGGCGGGCCCGGCGGCCTGGACCGGCATCGGCGGCTGCGGCCCGGTCTCCCATGTGGGCGCCGCGGGCCGGTGGGGGGCTCCGGGTGCGGGTTCCGGCCGCGGGGGTGCGGCGTGCCGGGGGCCGGGCGGCGGTCCGGCCGGGGCCGGTGCGGGGGCGGCGTGCCCGGCCTGCGCAGGCGGCTCGGCCTCCTCCGGCCCGCCCGCCAGCTCCGTCGGGATCACGACCACGGCCTGCGTCCCGCCGTAGACGTTGGTCTGGAGCTGGACGCGGACCTTGTGCCGGCGCGCCAGCGCGGAGACGACGTGCAGGCCGATGCGCCCTTCGCCCAGCAGTTCCTCGGTGTGGCCCCGCTCATGGTCGGCGAGCAGCTCGTTCAGCCGCCGCTGGTCCTCGCGGGGGATGCCGAGGCCGCGGTCCTCGACCTCGACGGCGAGGCCGGCGGCGACGCTTTCGACGCGGACCAGCACCTGGGTGTGCGGCGGCGAGTACTTCGTGGCGTTCTCGATGAGCTCGGCGAGCAGGTGGACGATGTCGGCGACCGCGCTGCCGTGCACGCTGCCCTCGGCGGGCGGCACGACCTTGACCCGCTTGTAGTGCTCCACCTCGGCGATGGCCGAGCGGAGCATCTCGTACACGGTCACCGGCCGGGTCCACTGGCGGCGGGACGCGGCCCCGCCGATCACCGCGAGGCTCTCGGCCTGGCGGCGGGTGCGGGTGGCGAGGTGGTCGACCTTGAACAGCCCCTTGAGCAGGTCGGGGTCCTCGACCTGGTTCTCCAGCCCGTCCAGGCCCTGGATGGCGCGGTGCGACAGCGACTGCATCCGGCGGGCGAGGCTGACGAACACGCCGACGCGCCGGTCGCCGGCCGCCCGCCGGCTCGCGGCGTCGAGCACCGCGTTCCACGCCTCGCCCTGCGCCCGGCGCAGCTCGCCGGCGAGCTGCGCGGCGGGGTCGCCCGGGTCGGCGGGCGGCGGGTCCTCGGTCCAGCGGGCGACCGGTTCGCCCGCGCCCAGCCGGTCGGCCATCTCCCGCAGCTCGCGCCGGCCGCGCGCGGTCAGGAAGGCGAGCTCGCCCAGCTTGCGGCGCACGGCCTCCAGGTCGCGGCCGGCGCCCTGGGCCCGGTGCCGCTCCACCCGCCGGGTCGCCGCGTCCGCCGCCCACGCGGCGGCGAGCAGGACGGTGACGGTCCCGAGCGCGGCGACGACCAGGACGGTGCGCGCCGACCGCGGCGGCGCGCCGCCGTCGTACAGCGCGGCGACGGCGACGGTCCCGAGGAGCCCGACGGCGGCCGCGGGAAGCACGGAGATGGACAGATGGACGACGCGCATGCCGGTCTGGCGGTGCCTGCCGTAAGCAGGGGTCCTGTCGTAACGCTGGACGTCCCGGCGATCGGCCCCGGCGGCGGGTTCGAAGAAGTCAGGCATCGGCGTCCTCGGTACATCGGACTTTGAAGATCAATAAACTGAGCGGTACGAATTCGTCCGCCCACGGCCGCATCCAGGCTGACACAATGCCTCTACGAGGACGCGCGGAATGCCGAGATTCCAGCGATCCGGGTGCGATTTGCTGTAATTAGTCCGTAATGTCACACTCACCCCTGACCATGGATTGTCGCCCTGCAAAACACCATCTCAGCGCATATGGCGATCTGAAACGGTAGGGAACGGAGCGCTATTGGAATGGTCCAATAGCGCTGGCGGGACCGCGTTTCAGCGGGCGGGCGGGTCCCGGCGCACGCGCGTCCAGGGCCAGGTGATCACTGCCCAGCCCGCCAGGAGGATCACGACCTCGGCCAGCACGTACCACGGCCAGGGGCCGAGCAGGTCCAGCGCCGAGCCGGTGGTGGGCTTGGCGTTGAGGTAGCCGTAGTTCGTCCCGGCGATCTCGTTGAAGACGAACGCGCCGGCGGCCCACGCCACCGTGACCGCGACCGCGAACCGGTAGGAGCGCCAGTCCGGCCGCATCCCCAGCCCCCAGGTCAGGTACACCGCCGCCCACACGATCATCAGGTGCATGCCCCAGAAGGCCAGATAGTCGATGTCGGGGTAGTCCCCGCCGTTGAGCGCCGGCGTGAGCAGGCCCTGCACCGACAGGGTGAGCCCCCAGTAGTAGGTCAGCGCGTACCAGCGGCGGCCGAGCGTCCACAGCGCGCCGGCCGCGGTCAGCCAGGCCACGTCGCACAGCTGCAGGGGCAGCGACCCGCCGATCCGCCACTCCGCGGGCAGCAGGGTGTGCACCTGCGTGCCGACCATCACGAACAGGATCGCCAGCGCGTAGGCCCGGCCGAAGCCCTTCGCCTGCTCGCCGGGCGCCTCGCCCGGCTCCGGCGCCCGCTGCCCGCGGCCGAGCACCACGAGCACGGCGCAGCCGATCGCGAACACCCCGAGCACCGCCCAGTGGGACGGCCCGTACGCGACGAAGCGACCGGCTGTGATCAGCGGCATTCGGTGATGCTAGCCGCTCGGACGCCGCCGCCGGCCGAGCCGCTACGGGCGAGAGTGTCGGCAGGGGCCGTTAGGTTCCGGGGCCATGATCGAGACGGTGGACATTCCGGTCGAGTGGCGCGAGCACCTCCATCCCCGGCACGGCGGCGTCGCCGGGCCGGACGTCGTCCTGGACGAGAAGGCCGCACGGCGGGCGCGCGAATGGGACCGCGCGGCGCGCCCGATCGCCGCGGAGATGGCGGCGCACGAGCGCACCGCCCCCGCCCTCCGGGAGGCCGTGCGGGCCTGGCTGGACGGCGTGGCCGACCCGGTGGGCGCGGCGGTCCTGGCCGCCGTCGCGGTGAAGTACCTCGACGACGTCGACGGCGCCGCCTTCGTGGACGCCTGGGTCCTGGACCATGGCCCGGCGTTCGCGGCCTGCGCGCTCACCGAGGCGTCCTCCATCGCCCTCGGCCCGCGGCCGAGACCGGCGACGCCGGGTCCGGACGGCGTCATCCGCGTCGTCCTCCACAGCTACACGGTCCCGCCGAAGGGATGGCGCGGCGAGCTGCGGCGCACGGCGTCCCGGGACCACTCCCTCGACCATCGGTGGATCGCCGAGGACGCCGCGGTGAAGCGGCTCCGCGCGCTGCTGGCGGCGGCTCCCGAGGACGAGTACCGCGACGCCGTCGCGCGGCTGGCGGCGCACCGCGGCGACCCGGCGAGGCGCCGCACGGCCTCCTACCTGGCCCCGACCGAGGCGGCCTGGATGGACGAGGCCCTCGCCGACCGGTCCCAGACGGTTCTCGGGCACGACCACCTGCTGTGCTCCGCGTCCACCCCCGACCATGTCGGCCGGATCGGCTGGACGCCGGTGTCGCCGGGCGTGCTCGCGACGCTGCTCGACGGGCTGGGCGCGGACGCCTTGCCGCTGCTCGAACGCGCCCTCGCCCACGACTGCCGCCACATCGACGAGGCGCGTCCCCTCGTGTTGAAGGCGCTGCTGGGGATCGCGGACGAGGGGATCTTCCCGATCCTGCTCGGCCATATGGGGATCAAAGGCGTGCCGGCCGCGCTCGAAGAGGCGGCCGACCAGTATCCGGTGGAGGCGGTCCGGGCGCTGGCGCCGTTGGTCCACGAGGGGTCGGTCCGGGGGCTGCAAGCGGCCGGGCTTCTGCGGGGCCTGCTGCACGCGCGGCCCGACCTGGCGGAGGCGCTGCCGCAGGGGACGGCGGAGGACCTGCTGCCGCGTCCGGCCGTCCCCGACTGCGACGACCTGCCGGCCGTGCTGGCCGGCAGGCCCGCTCGCGGCACGAAGACCGACTGGGCCGACCCGGCCTCGCTCCCGCGGATCCTCACCCGCGACCGCGACCGGGCGCTTCCCGCCGACGCGACGAAGCGCCTGCTCGGGCTGCTCGCGAGGAAGGCGCCCGAGGCCGCGGACGTCCGGGACTTCTGCGACCGGCACTCGCTGGCGGAGTTCTCCTGGGCGCTCTTCCAGCGCTGGTACGCGCTCGGCGCGCCGACCAAGCACAACTGGGCGCTCGCCCAGCTCGGCCTGATCGGGGACGACACGACGGTGCGGCGGCTCACTCCGCTGATCAAGCAGTGGCCGGGCGAGGGCGGGTCCGCTCGCGCCGTCGCGGCGCTGGACGTGCTGGCCGGGATCGGCTCCGACGTCGCCCTCGCCCACCTGTTCGAGCTGACCCGCCACGGCAGGTACAAGGGGTTCAAGGCGAAGGCGGCGCAGAAGGTCGACGAGATCGCCGCCACGCGCGGCATCACGCCGGACGACCTCGCCGACCGCGCCGTCCCCGACTTCGGCCTGGACGGGAAGGGCACGCTCGTCCTGGACTACGGCCCGCGCCGGTTCACGGTGACGTTCGACCAGCAGCTCGTCCCGCTGGTCGTGGAGGCGAGCGGGAAGGTGCGCAAGAGCGCGCCCAAGCCCGGCCCGAAGGACGATCCGGCGCTCGCCCCGGCCGCGCACGCGCTGTTCAGCGGCCTGCGCAAGGACCTGCGGACGATCGCCGACCGGGAGATCAAGCGCCTGGAGAAGGCCATGATCGCCCGGCGGAACCGGACGCCGGACGACTTCCGCCGCCTGTTCGTCGAGCACCCGCTGCTGGGGCACATCGTCCGCCGGCTGGTGTGGATCACCGATGACGGCACCGCCTTCCGCGTCGCCGAGGACCGCACCTACGCCGACATCAACGACGACGCCTTCGCACCGGCGCCGGACGCCCGGATCGCCATCGCCCACCCCCTGCTGTTGGGCGATGACCTCGACGCGTGGGCGGAGCTGTTCGCCGACTACGAGATCCTGCAGCCGTTCGAGCAGCTCGGACGCCCCGTCTACCGGCTGACGGACGACGAGCGGAGCGCGCGCAGGCTCGCCCGCGTGGAGGGTCTCGTCCTGCCGTACGGCAAGGCGAAGGGCCATTCGCAGGGGCGCTGGGAGTCCGTGGACGCCGACGGCGCCTTCGCCGGGGGGTGGCTCGCGCGGCGCGACCCGGCGGGCCTGTACGTCGTGGCGGGCCTGAGTCCCGGCCTCGGCTACTACATGTACGGCGAGGGCGATGACCAGGAGATCACCTGCCTGTGGGCGGGCCCGGCCCCGGCCCGCGAGCCGCAGGACTCCGTGCCGCTCGGCGACGTGGATCCGGTGACGATGAGCGAGGCCGTCCACGACCTCGTGCGCAGCGCGTCCTGACCGTCCCCGCCCTCTTGGCCGGAACCCGGCACGTGGGTGACGTGAACCACTCATGTGAGACAATGATGTCTCATACGAGGTAGCATCGTCTCATGACGTTCGATCGCGAGCGGGTCCTCGCCGACGCGGCGGAGCTGCTGTCCCGGAAGGCGACCGCCACCCAGGACGAGATCGCGCAGGCCGCCGGGATCAGCCGCGCCACCCTGCACCGCCACTTCGCGGGGCGGGACGGCCTCGTCCGCGCGCTCGAGGAGCTGGGCCTGCGCCGCCTGGAGGCGGTGATGGACGAGGCCCGCCTCGACGAGGGCACCGCCGCCGACGCGCTGGTGCGGCTGGTCGAGGCCAGCCGCCCGGTCGCGGCGTTCCTCGGCTTCCTCGCGACCGAGAACCAGCTGTTCGAGGGCGAGCAGATCAACGCGGGCTGGGAGCGGCTCGACGCGCGCATCGCCGCGCTGTTCCGGCGCGGCCAGGAGTCCGGCGAGTTCCGCATCGACCTCTCCCCCGCCTGGCTCACCGAGGCCCTCTACGGGCTCATCGCGTCCGCCGCCTGGGCGATCCAAGCCGGCCGGACCGCGCCCCGCGACTACACCGCGATGATCACCGGGCTGCTGCTGGGCGGCGTCGAGCGCCGCCGGAAGACTTCGTAAGGACCGTGCCACCATGACCACCGCGCCGCCGCACGCGCCCGTGCGGCACGCCCGCGCCCCCGGCCGCTGGGTCTCGCTCGGCGTCCTCGTCCTCGCCGTGCTGCTGGTCGCCGTCGACGCGACCGTGCTGGGGCTCGCCACCCCGTTCATCAGCGAGGACCTCCGGCCGTCCGGCGCCCAGCTGCTGTGGATCGGCGACGTCTACTCGTTCGTCATCGCCGGCCTGCTGGTCTCGATGGGCGGCCTCGGCGACCGCATCGGCCGCAAGCGGCTGCTGCTCGCGGGCGCCGCCGCGTTCGGCGCCGTCTCGGTGCTCAACGCCTACGCCACCGGCCCCGGGCTGCTCATCGCGGCCCGCGCCCTGATGGGCGTGGCGGGCGCGACCCTGATGCCGTCGACGCTGGCGCTGATCCGGAACATCTTCACCGACCCACGGGAACGTTCCATGGCGATCGGCGTCTGGGCCTCCAGCGTCTCGGCGGGCGCCGCCGTCGGCCCGCTGGTCGGCGGCCTGCTGCTGGAGCACTTCTGGTGGGGCTCGGTCTTCCTGATCAACCTGCCGGTGATGGCCGTGCTGGTCGTGGCCGGCGCGCGGCTGCTGCCGGAGTCGAAGGACCCGTCGCCGGGGCCGTGGGACCTGCCGAGCGCCGCCCTGTCCCTCGTCGGCATGATCGGGACGGTCTACGCGATCAAGGAGGCCGCGGCGCACGGCTGGTCCGCGCAGGTCGGCGCGGCCGCCGTCGCGGGCGCCGCCGCCCTCGCCTGGTTCGTCCGCCGGCAGCGGACCCTCGCCTCGCCGCTGATCGACGTCCGGCTGTTCCGCGACCGCGGCTTCAGCACGGCCGTCGCCGCCGACCTGCTCGCCGTGCTCGGGCTGGCGGGGCTGGTGTTCTTCCTGTCGCAGTTCTTCCAGCTCGTCCAGGGCCGCTCGCCGCTCGAGGCGGGGCTGGCGGAGCTGCCCGCCACCATCGGCTCCATCGTCACCGGGCTGCTCGCGGCGCTGGCCGTGCGGCGGACGTCGGTCCGCACCGTGGTCGCGGGCGGGCTCGCGGCCATGGGCCTGGCGCTGGCGCTGCTCGCCGGCCTGCACGCCGGCACCGGCTACCCGCTGCTGTTCGCGGCGCTGCTGCTCGCCGGGGCCGGCGCCGGGTTCGCCTTCGCGACGACGTCCGACATGATCGTCTCCCTGGTGCCGAAGGAGCAGGCCGGGGCCGCGTCCGCGGTCTCCGAGACGGCCTACGAGCTCGGCGCCGCGCTGGGCATCGCACTGCTCGGTTCGATCACCACCGGCGTCTACCGGGGCTTCGCGACCCCGGACGGCGTCCCCGCCGGCGCCGCCGCGGCGGCGCACGACTCGATCGGCGGCGCCGCCCAGGCGGCCGCCGCGCTCGGCGGTCCCGAGGGCCAGGCGCTCATGGAGGCGGCCCGTGACGCCTTCGCCGCGGGCCTGCGCTACACCGCCGGTGTGGGCGCCGCCGTCCTGCTGGCGACGGCCGTCGCCGCCTGGGTCCTTCTCAAGCCGCAGCGTCCGGGCGCCATCGCCGACTGAGGCCCTGTCCCGGACCCGGCCGGGCGGGACGGATGGCGGAGCGCCGTCCGTCCCGCCTGCTCTCAGCGGTGCGAGGGGTTGTAGCCGAGGCCGCGGAGCCGGTCCGCGGCGAGCCGGGAGACGTTGTGGTCATGGTCGGTGGACGCGTACTGGTGGATCGTCCACTGCTTCCATGGGGACGGGGCGGTCACCCGTCCCGGCGCCTTCCCGTAGTGCGCCACCCACAGGGGATAGCCGCCGAGGCCGTCGCCGTGCTCCTGCGCGAACGACCACGAGCTGTAGAAGAACGCCTTCACGCCGGTCTTCCGCTGGACGTGCTCCAGCCAGCGCTTGGCCCACGCGTTGACCTGGTGGTCGGACCTGCCGTCGGTCGTCTCCAGGTCGAGCATGAGCAGGTCGCCGGGCTGGAGGCCGGCGGACGTGACCGCCGACAGGAAGTGGTCGGCCTCCCGCACCGGGTCGTTCTTCGGATGCCCGTAGTGGTACGCGCCGCGGACCAGGCCGTTCTGGCGGATCTTCGCCCAGTTGGCGGGGAAGGTCGCGTCGTCGTGCCCGGTCCCCTCGGTGGCCTTGGCGATGCCGAACGCGAGGCGGCCGCCGCCCCAGTCGACGCCCCGGTCGTAGGTGGACACGTCCACCCCCTGCGGGAGGGGCCTCGACTGCTCGACGGCCTGGGACGGGGCCGCCTTCGACGCGGCGGCACCGGACGGGACCGCGTTCGGTGGGGCGGCGTTCGATGGAGCGGCGTCGGACGGGGCGGCCAGGTGGAGCAGGGCCCCGCCGGCGATCGCCGACGCCGCGAGCAGCTTCGCGAGCCGTTTCATCGGTCCTCCTCCCTTGTGGCGGGTGCCGTGGTGGCCGCCGTCGTCGCGCGCCGGTGCTTGAGGAAGACCAGCAGCGAGAGCGTCAGGAAGAGGACCGCGCCGACAGCGCTCCACAGCTCGACGGGCGGACCGTCGGTGGGAGCCGGCCGGGTATAGGCCATCGCGGCCGTCTTCGCGCCGCCCCCGGATGGGGGGCCGCCGTGATGCGCCGGTGCGGTGGCCGGCTTGCGGCCGATCGGGACCTTCTCGGGGTGCCCGTAGCCGACGACGTCGTCCTGGTCGCGGACCTTGCGCTTGACGAACCGCCCGTCGACGTTGCCCTCGATGGTGTGGATCCGCCCGCCGTCGACCTTGGTGACGATCCCGACGTGGTCGATGCCGTCGATGCCCTTGCCGCCGGACCAGTCGTAGAAGACCAGCGCGCCGGGGGCCGGCTCGGTGTCGAACGCCTTGTGCTTCTTGAAGAACGCCGCGTGCGAGGGCGTGTAGGCGTAGGCCCCGACCTGCTTGGCCACGCCGGCCTTCGTCGCGCCCCAGACGAGGAACATGTCGCACCAGGCCGCGTTCGAGAAGTCGTAGGAATGGTCGACGTTCTTCGAGTACCAATCCCCGAACTTGGTGTAGCCGCCTCCCTTCTCCGTGTACCCGAGCTCGGACTCGAGGTTATTGATCATTTCTTGGATGCCCGTGTCCAAGGGCCGTCCACCTCTCCTTTTCCGCCTGCCGGGTTAGCTGACGGGTTCGGGCCAGGAGACGGCCCTACCGCTGGCGACCAGCGGATTCACCCCAACGAACCTGGGTCCCCGGCTCCCTCTGGAGGGATTCGGCGGCCGGCCGGACTTCGGCCGATGCGGTGGAGACTAAGCACGGAATAAGGGCGTCACCAAATTTCCATGGCAAATAAATTATGCATAAGAAGGCACGCCGGAAAGCGAAATCCCCGGCGCCGTCGCGGTTCGCGGGCGAGCTTTTTCATGCACCCGGGTGCCGCATCAACCGATCGGTGGACCCGCCGGGTCGCCCGGACGGCGCGCGCCGTTCCGACCATCACCGGATGGGACCGGGCCCGCCGGCGGCGATCGTGGTCCTTGAACGGCCGGAACCGAGCACGAGGAGGACGTCCGTTGAACGACACGATCGGCGCGGCGATCCGCCTGCGGCGCCGCGCGCTGGGCATCACGCAGGCCCGGCTGGCCCGGATGGCCGGCCTCGACCAGCCGGCGGTCTCCCGCCTGGAGTCGGGTTCGCGCCTCCCGCCGCTGCCGGTGCTGGAGCGCGTCGCGAACGCTCTCGGGCTCCGCCTCACCATCGGCCTGGAGTCGCCGGCGGCACCGCCGGACGACCCCGCCGCGCCGCCACCGCGCTGAACGGGCCGGGCCCGGCGGCCGGATGCGGCGGCGCGGCCGGGCGGCCGGGGTCAGCCGGGCAGCCGGATGAGGCGCCGCTCGACGGCCGCGGTCACCGCGGCCGTCCGGGTGTCGACGCCGAGCTTGCCGAAGATGTGCACGAGGTGCGTCTTGACGGTGGCCTCGCTGATGAACAGGTTGCGCGCGATCCGCTGGTTGGACAGTCCCTTGGCCAGCAGTTCGAGGATCTCGATCTCGCGCGGGCTGAGCGCCGGGGCCGGTTCCCGGACCCGGTTCATCAGCCGGGTCGCGACCCGCGGCGACAGCGCCGTCTCGCCCCGCGCCGCCGTGCGGATGCCGCGGAACAGCTCGTCCGGCGGGCCGGCCTTGAGCAGGTACCCGTCCGCGCCGACGTCGATGGCGCGGGCGATGTCGGCGTCGGTGTCGTAGGTGGTCAGCACCAGCACGCGCGGCGGGTCCGGCAGCGCGAGGATCCGCCGGGTGGCCTCGACGCCGTCGATGCCCTCGCCGAGCTGCAGGTCCATGAGGACGAGGTCGGTGGGGACGAGCCCGGCCTGCCGGACGGCCTCCTCGCCGTCCGCGGCCTCCGCGACGACCTCGATGTCCGGCTCGCCGCCCAGCAGGGCGCGCAGCCCGGCCCGGACCACGGGGTGGTCGTCGACGATCGTCACGCGAACCGCGGTCATCCGGTCCTCCTCTCCCCCGGCGCCGCCGCGTCCCGCCGCGGGACGGCGGCCGCGACGACGGTCCCCGCGCCGGGCGCGCTCTCGACGGTCAGCTGCCCGCCGACCTCGGCGATCCTGTCCCGCATCGCGGGGATCCCGTAGCCGCGGCCCGGCGCGGACGCCGTGCGGGACGGGTCGAAGCCCGACCCGTCGTCGGCGACGTCCAGCGACACCGCGTCGTCCAGGTAGGTCAGCGTCACCACCACCGTGGACGCGCCCGCGTGGTCGCGGGCGTTGGCGACGGCGCCCTGCGCGACGCGGAGCATCGCCGTCTGCACGCCGACGTCCAGGGGATATTCTTCCCCCTCCGTCCGGAACCGCACCCTCGGGCCCGCCGCCCGCGACTCCGCGCCGACCAGGTCGGCGAGCGCGCGGGGCAGGGACCCGGCGCTCAGGCCGGGCGGTGCCAGCGCGCGGACGAAGTGGCGGGCCTCCTCCAGGTTCGCGGCGGCGGCCTCGGTCGCGTCCCGCAGGTGGCGGCGGGCGGCGTCCGGGGCGGTGTCCCACTGCCGGTCGGCCGCCTGGAGCAGGATCCCCATGCTGGTCAGCCCCTGCGCGAGGGTGTCGTGGATCTCCCGGGACAGCCGCTCGCGCTCCTCCAGGACCCCCGCGGCGCGCTGCGTGGCGGCCAGCTCGCCGCGGGTGCGGACCAGCTCGTCGATGAGCCGCTGGAGCTCCAGGAAGATGACCGCGGCCATCGCGGCGACCGCGACCGGCGCGAGCACCAGGCTCGGGTCCAGCCGGTCCGCCAGGTAGATCTCCGCGAAGATCACCGCGCCGGTGAGCACGACGACCGTGACGATCGCGGCGCGCGGCGTCAGCAGCCGCAGCGCGAGGAAGAACAGCGGGATCGCGCACCAGGCGAAGCTCGGCGCCGCGATGACGAGCACCAGCCAGAACAGCACGACGACGGCGAGCCAGGCGAGGCGTCCCCGGCGGCCGAGCGCGTCCCATCCGGCGACGCCGGCCGCGTAGGCCACGGCCGTCACACCGCACAGCACGAGCCACACGGTGGTCATGCCGCCCAGGCCGTGCCGGACGACCAGCCGGGACGCCGACGCCGCGAGCAGCAGGAAGAACCCCGCGTGCATCGCGAGGTGGATCCGGTGCTCGGTGCCCGTCACGTCTGCTGTCTCCCCCCGCGAACCGCCGCGCAAGCTTCCACGAGCAGCCTTCACGGCCCGTCGGCCTGCGGCATCGTCCGATCGGTTGATCCGGGCGTCCACCGGTCCGATCCGCGCGATCGACCGTGCCCGCGATGGCCCGGCGCCCGTTCCCGGCGAGGCTCGAAGACGTATCGACGACCACCACGAAGGAGCACCACCATGCGGGAGCCGCAGACCACCGAGACCGCGCCGGAGTCCGGGAGGCGGCGCGTCCGCGTCCGGACCCTGGCGGGGGCCGCCGCCGGGCTCGCCATCGTCGCCGGCGCCGTCGGCGTGTCCGCCGCCGGGGCGTCCGCGGCCGCCGCCGCGCCGGTGAAGGCTCCGCCCGCGCCGCAGGCGGTGCAGGACGTCCGGACGCTGAACACCGACGCCGCCCTGCGGATCGCGACGGCCGTGCAGAAGGAGGCGGCCAAGCAGAAGCAGCGCGTCGCGGTCGCGATCGTCGACCGGTCCGGGGACGTGCGCCTGGTCGTGAAGGGCGACGGCGCGGGCCCGCAGACCGTGGACTCGGCGAAGCGCAAGGCGTTCACCGCCGTGTCGTTCGGGCAGCCGACCTCGAAGCTGACCGGGAACGCGACCGGCGACGGGCCCACCGTCCGCGACATCCCCGGCACGCTGTTCCTCGCCGGCGGCGTCCCGGTCGCCTCCGGCGGGTCCCCGATCGCGGGGATCGGCGTCGGCGGCGCGCCGCAGGGCGCCATCGACGAGAGCATCGCCCAAGCGGGCCTGAGCGCCGTGCAGGGCCGGCTCGGCTGAGCGTTCCGCCGGGGCGGGCGGTCGCGCGCCCGCCCTCGGCGGAACGGCGTCAGCGGACCTGGAAAGGCAGGTGCGAGCCGCCGTAGACGAGGACCGGGATCGTGATGAAGAGGACCACTCCCACCGCGAGCGCCGGAAGGAACGCGGCGACGGCCGTCCGGCGGGCGCCGCGCGGCAGCCACCCGAGCACGAGCACCGCTCCGGCGAGGTTGAAGAGGGCGTAGCCCAGCCGGTACTGGGTGCTGTAGCCGAGCAGCAGCCGGACCGCCTCGGCGACGAGCAGCCCGGCGAGCCCGGCCGCCGCGAGCCCCGCCCACGCGTCCGCGCGCCTGGTCACAATGCCCCGCCAGGCCGAGCAGCGGCCCGCCGGTCAGCGCCACCGCGAGCCAGAAGACCCAGAGGGTCCCGCGCAGGTCCGAGGTCAGGCCGAGGACGGTGAGGTAGAACGCGCAGACCATGCCCGTCAGGAAGGCGGCGGCGTGGACGGCGGCGGCCTCGGGCGCGTCCGCCCGGCGGCCGATCCACCCGGCGCCCACCACCCACACTCCGGCGAAGATCGCGAGGAGGTGGAACGGGCGGTAGAAGACGGCGAGCTCCGTCATCGCACCTGACAGCGTTCCGAGGACCAGGAAGACCCCTGCTCGTCGCATCATGCCTCCAGTCTCGACGGACGGGCCGTCGCCGGGCATCACCGCACAGGGTGATGCTGGACGGCGCGCGGCAGCCGTCCCCCGCCCCTGACGGCGGTCATCTCAGGGATCCCGCTGGGAGGACCGGAGCCGTTCGGTGAAGATGTGGTTGCGGTCGGCGCGGCTGCCGGGCGTGCGGCCGCGCCCCCAGCCGACGACGCGGCGGTACTCGCCGAACGCCCCGGCCAGGGCCGCCTCGTCGGTGTGCGGGGAGCCCGCCGGGGCCGGTCCGCTGAACGGCGCGACGTACAGCGCGTCGGCCGGGCAGTGGGCCTCGCACATGAAGCAGGTCTGGCAGTCGCCCTGCCTGGCGATCACCGGCAGGCCGTCCGGACCGCGGTCGAACACGTCCGTCGGGCAGACCTTGACACAGATGTCGCACTTGACGCAGCGCGCCGCGCTCACGACCTCGATCACGCCGGCACCTCCAGGGGCTCCGCGGCCGTCCACGGATCGTCGAGGCCGCCGGTCAGCAGGCGGTGCTCGAACCGCGGCAGGGTGGGGAGGCCCTCCAGCCGGTGCAGGCCCCGGGACTCCTCGCGCGCCAGCGCGGCGCGGTAGCACCAGCGGGCGTGCGCGGCCATCGCCGCCGCCGACCGCGCCCGGAGGCGCTCGCGGCCCGCCCCGGCGACGCCCTCGGACGCGACGCGGTCCCACAGCGCGTCCAGCGAGGCCAGGGAGCGGCGGAGCCCGGCGCGCGTCCGGAAGAGGTTGCGGTCGAGCGGCAGCATCTCCGCCTGCACCGCCCGGACGACCTCCGCCGCGTCGAGCCGGGCCGGCCCGGGGACCGCCCGGCCCGCGGGG
>NZ_JBEPCJ010000151.1:0-16467 GCF_040299565.1 Spirillospora sp. NPDC000708 | reverse complement strand
CTCGACTACGACCGCGCCGTCAAGAGCGACTACGGGCAGTGGCGCGTCGGCGTCTCGCCCGAGGAGGAGAACGACGACATGCCGAGCTACGTGTCGGTAGGCACCACCAAGACCCAGAAGCTCGCGCCCGGCAAGTGGACGAACGTGAGCTGGCAGCACGACTACGCCGACACCAAGCACCAGCACGCCGACAGCGGCGGCCCGAGCATCCTGTGGGGCCCGGCCCGCTACTCGATGACGGTCGCGGTGACGGTCTCCGGTGTGCCCGCGGGCACGCTGATCCAGGGCCGCGTGGTCGAGATCGACAGCAAGGACGACAGCAAGTTCGAGGCGGGGCCCGTGCAGGACTACGTGTCGGCCGGCGACCAGACCCACATCGTGTACTCGCTGGGCGCCGACACCATCGGCAAGGACCACCGCGTGCGGTTCCAGCTCGTCCAGCACGGCAGCGGCGACGCGGTGGTCAACACCGGCGGAAGCGCGAAGGTCTTCTTCTGGCGCTGACCACCGCCTACCTCCTTCAGCCTCTACGGCCTCCGGCGCTCGCTGGGGGCCTTCTTCATGCACGGAGGACCCTTGCCCATCACCTTTCGGCCCGGTCGGTGCCC
This sequence comes from Spirillospora sp. NPDC000708, assembly GCF_040299565.1. Classification (NCBI taxonomy): domain Bacteria; kingdom Bacillati; phylum Actinomycetota; class Actinomycetes; order Streptosporangiales; family Thermomonosporaceae; genus Spirillospora; species Spirillospora sp. NPDC000708. Next base: position 15,859 of record NZ_JBEPCJ010000151.1, on the reverse strand, counting down.
GGCCGTTCGCACCAAGGCCCGCGTCAAGCTTCGCCCCCACATGGGCGTCACGACTCCGGCGCCCGCTTCGGTCAACTGGTTCGAGCACATCGGGCTCTGGCCGATCTACCTCAACGACCGCATCGGCGACTGCGCCATCGCGATGGAGGCCCACGCCCTCCAGGCGACCTCCACCTACGGGGCCGGCTTCACGGTCACCGTCTCCGACGACGACGTGCTGCCCGTGTACGAGCGCGTCAGCGGCTACAACCCCGACGACCCGAGCAGCGACATCGGCTGCATCCTGCAGGACGTCTACGCCGACTGGCGCCGCACCGGCATCGCCGGACACAAGGCGCTCGCGTTCGCCGAGGTCGAGCCGTCCGATCTGGACGAGGTCAAGACCGCCGTGTACCTGCTGGGGACGGTGGGACTCGGCATCGACGTCACCGCGCAGATGATGACCGACTTCAACAACGGCAAGGACTGGACGCGCGCCGGCGGCCGCAGCCTCGGAGGCCACGCCGTGGTGATCGTCGGCTACGACGACACCGGCGTCTGGATCGTCACCTGGGGCAAGGTCATCAAGATGACGTGGCCGGTGTTCCGCCGCGTCGTCGACGAAGCGTGGGTCGCGATCCTCCCCGAATGGCTCGACGCCAACGGCGTCGACCCCCTGGGCGTGGACCTGTACGGGCTCGGTGAGGAGCTGCACGCCCTCACCGGTGACCCCAACCCCTTTCCGGTGCCCGACCCCACGCCCGTCCCTCCCGGCCCGACGCCTGCTCCGGGCTCGGACGTGGATCCGAGCGATGCGGAGCTGGCGGCCGCGATGAAGAAGTGGCTGGCGGCCACGGGCCTGTGAGCCCGGAGCCCGCACCGCTACCAGCAAGCTCGGCGCGTCTCGCGCCGACCTTCCGCAGTCGTCTGTGATCAGCACAGGCCGCTGTGGCAGCCATACAGACCTCTGTGCGAGCTGCACAGACACGGGCGGCAGTAACCGCCCGGCCCCTCCAGGAGGAACAGTGAAGATCCTCGGACGCGACCCCGCGACCATCCTCGGCCTCGTCTCCGCCATCATCCAGATGCTCGTCGCCTTCGGCCTCGACTGGACCGACAAGCAGACCGCCGCCGTCAACGCCGGCGCCGCGGCGATCCTCGGCATCGTCACCGCATGCATGGTGGCCCGCGACCAGATCCTCCCGGCCGTCGTCGGGTTCATCCAGGCGGCGATCACGATCGGGCTGGCGTTCGGACTCGGCTGGACCGCCGACCAGGTGACCATGGTGATGGCGGTCGTGGCCGCCGGCGCCGCGCTGTTCGGCGTGCGCCCGAACGTCACGGCCCTGGTGGCACCGGACTACTCCAGGGTCCCGCGCGCGCTGCCGTACCGCCGCGCCGCCTAGCTTCTGCGATCCCGTGCACGGCCAACGGCCCCCGTTTCCGTCCCCGAAGTAATCCGGGACGGAAACGGGGGCCAGTTCGTCGTTTCAGGACCATCCTGGCCCCGTGGCCACCGGTTGCGCTCGTGTTGGGCGTGCGGTGCTCGCCCCGGTCAGTCTGGTCGAGCGGCGTTGGTGCTCACCAGCTGAACACCATTCGGCTGTCGCGCTTGTCGATGACCAGGCCGGCGGGGAGCTGCTCGTCGGGTGTGTCTGCCGGGTACAGGGTGATGCGCGGCTGGGCGTCGCGGTCGCGGTCCCAGTCCCGGGTAGCGGCGGCGATGCGGTCGGCGAGTTGCGCGCCGCGGGGCCCGTGGCCGATGGCGCCGAGCTCCCAGCGGGAGGATGGGCCATCCGTGACGCGGCGGGAGGCCAGGTAGGCGATCGAGTCGCCGTCGGCGAGAGCGGGGTTGATCCTGGTCGCCGGTGTGACCCGGCCGCTGTCGATCGCGCTGCGGTCGGCATGGATGCGGCAGGTGCCGGGTTCGGTGATGGACAGGCGGAGCCAGATGTCCTCCGTGCTCTGGTCTCCGGGGATCACCACCCCTGACCAGGTCTCGGTGCGCGGGGTGTCCAGGACGCCGGTCAGCGCATCGGTGGTGATCGGCTGGTCTTGGTCGGCGAGCAGCGTGACGTTGTCGGCGAGCGTGACGGTGCGGCCGCCGTCGCTGGTGCCGGACATGGGGATGAAGCCGCACAGGTACATAGACCGGGAGACCAGGTGGGCGGGCCCGCCGGGCCCGGCGGGCTGGTGGTCGAGCGCGAGGGAGCGGGTGAGGCCGCGCCAGCGCAGCGGCACCACGATGCGGCCGCCTGGAGCGAGTTGGGCCCACCAGGCGGCGGGGACGTCCCATGCTCCGGCGGTGACCACGATCAGGTCGAACGGGGCGGTGTCGGGGGCGCCGGCAGCGCCGTCGCCGGTGAGCACGTCGACGTCGTCGTATCCGGCGGCGGTGAGGTTGCGGCGGGCGTCGTCGGCGACGTCGGTGAACACGTCGATGGTGGTGACGTGCCCGCGCTCCCCGACGAGCTCGCGGAGGAGCGCCGCGTTGTAGCCGGTCCCGGCGCCGATTTCCAGGACCCGTGCGCCGGGCGCGGGCTGGGCCTGCTCCAGCATGTGCGCGACGATGCTGGGCTGGCTCGCGGAGCTGAGCGCCGTCCCGTCGACGTCTCGTTTGGTCACCAGGATCTTGTCGGCGTAGGCGTCCGCGAGCGGGGTCCCGGGCACGAACAGGTGCCGGGGCACGGCACCGAAGGCGTGTCGGATGGCAGGTGTGCGCAGGTCGCCTGTCCCGGTGAGGTGTTTGACCAGGCGGGCGCGGGCGCTGTCGGGGTTGACGGTGTCGGTGCTCATCGCTGGCAGTGTAGGTCGCTGCACGTTGTGATCACGGGCGGTTCGACAGGGCGGCGGGTCGGCTGGGTCATCCGGGCATCAGCAGGCACGCGTCCCACGGCCATGGCGCCCCCTGCGGGCCCTGCTGAAGGGCTGTGGCGCGGGTCAGAGCGATTCCGGTGGCACCGTCCAGGAGTCCGGGCTGGCCGGGGCTGCGGTGCGGCCGGTCGGTGATCGGCCGGGTGACCGCGCGGGTTCGTAGGCGCGGCAGCTGGGCGGCGAGTGCGTCGGTGGCGGCGTCGGCGGCGGCTCGGGTCGCCGCGAGGACGAGCCCGGCGCGGCCGTGGCAGATCGACGGGCCGGTGAGCTGGGCGACCTGCCGGGTGTCGGTGACGCAGCCGTACAGGGCGTCCTCGGCGGTCCGTCGTCGGGCGTGGTCGTCGAGTGCGAGCGCGGCGAGCTGCAGGGCGCGGGCGATGCCGGGCGTTCCGTAGCACCAGCTCGGCCGGGCGGGGCCATCTTGGTGGGCGCGGCCGGTGCGGTGCTCGTCGGCGGTGATGTGGCCGGGCCACCATGCGGTGGTGCTGGAGCTCTGCTGCCAGGTGTCCAGCCAGCGGCAGATCCGGTCGATCGCGTCGATCTGGCCCGGGACGGTGACGCCGCGTCGGTGAGCTGTGGCCATCAGCGCCAGCGGCCCGGTGATGCCGTGCGCGATCCCCAGGTTGGCGTGCCCGCCGGGCAGGGCCGGTGAGGGCCGGTCGGTGAGGTCGTGGGGAGTCCACCAGCCCGGCACCGCTGCGCCGAGCCCGTTCGGCCTCACCGGGTGGGTGAGCCGAACCAGGTAGTGCAGGACGGCGCGGACCGGTTCGCCGTGGGGGTCGCGGTGCAGGAGGTAGCAGCTGATGCCGGTCAATCCGCTGATCAGGTCGAATTCGGCGAGCGCGGGCAGCTCGCTGCGGTCGATGCGGTCATGGGCGGCGCGTACGCGGTCGGCGGCCACGGCGGTGATGTGGGTGTCCAGGATGCGCAGTGCCGCGGCGTAGCCGGGATGGTTGGCGTGGGCGAGGGCGTAGGCGACGGCCGCGGCTCCAGCGAACAGGCCGCCGCCGGCCTCCTGGATCGGGGTGGCGGTCGCGGCGGCGGCCCAGCGGTGCACGGTTTCCCAGGCGCCGGTGCTGGCGCGGGCACGGGTGGCGTGCAGCAGCAGGACGCCGGGCACGCCTCGCCCGAGAGAGTGGCACCAGCCGTCGGGCGGATCGACGGGCGGATCGACGGGGACGGCACACGGGTCGTCCAGCACCGTGCCTTGCGGGTTCGGGCTCATGGTTGCGGGGCCCGGGCGCGCCAGGCCATCGCGGCAGCGCGGGCGAGATGCAGACCCTGCCGTTCCGCGGGCCGGTTGGGTCCGATCGCGCGGATGTGGTGCATGTGCAGCAGGGACGCCAGCACCTGGTCCAGATCGGTGTCGCCGGAGAGGGTGCGGCGGTAGGCGGTGAGGGCGGTGCGGCGTGCTTCCCACAGTGGTGTCGCCGTCTGCTCGGCGGGCAGCGGCCGGGCGCCGGTCGCCAGGGCGACGGCATCAGCGCGGGTGTCCCTTCCGGGAGGTTCGTCGGGTGCGGCGGTCGGGCGGTTGATCAGCCAGTCCATGCCGGACTCGGTGTCGCCGGTGAACGCCGCGGCGATCTCCGTGATGTTCGCTGCGGCCAGCGCCGGCGGTTCCGCCGTTCCGGGCGGGAGGGCGAGTTGGGCTTGGACGAGGGCGGAGTCGGCGACGAACACTCGCTCGGCGGCCTCCAGCGCCCGGCCGGCGCCGTACCGGCCGACCTCGGGCTGGTAGGTGTCCAGCTGCAGCCGCCGCGCCAGCCCGCGGCGGCGCAGCACGTCCGCCCATGACCCGATCGCGGCGGCCGCTGCCCCGTAGGCGCGCTGGTCGCCGACGCGGACCCGTATCCGGAGGTGGTCGGGGTCGGCGGGGTCGCGGTAGCGCAGCCACCACACCGGCACCGCCTCGTGCTCACCGTCGCGCAAGTCGCCCAGGTCGGTCAGGAGGCACGGAAGGTGCTCGGCGAGGATGACCGTCTGCAGGCCGGGCGGCGCGTACAGGCGCGCCGACAGCCATCGGGTGCCCGCCGCGCCGGGGAACTGCCCGGCGGTGTTGGTGAGCGGCACGAGCCGACCGCGCCGCAGCGGAGACGGCGCCGGCGGGCGGGTCGAGAGCATCGGGACCGCGACCTGGTGGGGGTGGCCGTCAAGCCACCCGTCACCGGCCGGATCCGCGGCCTCCACCAGCTGCGCGTGCCCGGTCCGGGCGAGTTCCCGGCGCAGGATCACCGTGTGGGTGGGTTCGTCCAGGTCCAGGCGCAGCACCCGGTCATCCTCGCGGAGCTCCACGGTCTGCGGCGCCCGCCAGCGGCGCCGCCACCGCTCCAGCGCCCCACGGAAGTCCTCCCAGTCGGCGTCGGGGGCGGGCAGGTCGGCTGCGGTGATGCGCCACCGCGCGGCCGCCAGGACGCTCCGGCGGTAGCGGACACGCGGCAGGTAAGGCAGTTCGGCCGCAGGCCCCCAGTCGAACTCGGTGAGGGTGGCGGCGCGGCCGCGCACCAGCGCGACCAGGAACCGCGCGAGCGGCGGGGGCTGCTTGTCCAGCCGCAGCGCGTGGAAAACGTGAGGCTCGACGACCCTGCCCAGCCGCGGCGCGACCAGGTACAGCTGGTCGAAGTCGGCGGTGACCGCCAGGTCCTGAACGCCGAAGATGCGGGCGTCGGCGTCGGGCCGGTGCTCGCCGAGCGGGATCAGGTGCGGTAGGAACTGGCTGGTGGAGGCGATGTTGTCGGCGTGCGGGTACGCCATCGGGGTCGACACCTGCGCGGCGATGGCGCCGTCGACCATGGTGGGCACGGCGGCGAACACCGCGCCCAGCGGCGAGGCGGCGCGGACGAACCGGCCGGTCATCGTCCCTGCGGCGCGCGCCGGCGCGACGGTGAGCGTGTACTCCCCGCGATCGAGCGCCGCGCGCCCGGTCGCGTGGATGCGGGCGGTCAACTCCACGTGCGCCGGGATCCGCACCTGGTCCATGTCGGCACCGAGCGCGCTGATCGCCGCGTCGTCCAGGACCACCTCGCCGGTTCCGTCCATGACCGCGCGGTGGGCGAGGGCGAGCAGCGCGGCGTCGCGACCGATCGGCCGGTTCTGGGCCGCGACGGATGCAGGCGGCTCGGGCAGCGGAGAGCCCGGGTACCCGCCGGGGAGGCCAAGGCCGGTGCCCGGGGCGAGGACGTCGGTGAGAGGGACCAGCGTGCCGGTGCCGTAGTGGTCGAGGAACGCCTCGTGGTACTGCCGCCAGGCCGCGAACCCGCCGGGCTGAGGCGACAGACGGATGAGCGCCGACGTGGCGGCCGCCATCTCGCGGGAGATGCTGTCGGGCAGCCGAACACGGCAGTCCAACCGCAGCTCCACCATCAGCGGGCTCCGGCCCGCCGCCGACAGGCCCCGGATCCGCGTCTCGATCGCGGCGCGCTCGCCCGCATCCCGCGGCCCAGCTGGGTCGGCGCCGTTGTGCCGGGCGAGGTCGATGCCGATCTCCTCCAACTCGGCCAGGACGCCAGCGACGGCATCGACATCGCCGGCGTGCACACGCCGCAGCTGGGCGACCAGATAACCGAGCGGATCGGCGACGGTGGCGGGCGGCCGCAGCGCCGTCACCAGCACCCGCTGCTCGACCAACTCGGCCAGCATGCCGGTCACGGTCGACGTCGCGACCCTCGGAAACTCCTCGGAGAGCTGGGCGGCAAGGTCGGCGAACGGCACGGGCGTGCTGGCCAGGGCCTCGACGGAGCTGATGACGCGGGTATGGCGGATCTCGACTCGGCCCGCGCCGGAGGGGACCGACAGCCGGTCGCCGTGGGCCTGGCGCAGCGTGCTGATGACGACCGGCAGCCGCTCCAGCAGCGCCGAGCACCGCTCCAGCCCGGTGATGATGTCGTTGAGCCACTCGGCGTCAGGGCGGGCGAGCACGCGGTGCCCGCTGCCCCACCGGACGTCGGCGCACCGGCCAAAGTCGACGTCGGCGACGCCGGCGAACAGCCCGAACGGTGTCGGCCTCGACGCCTCGCGCAGCAGGTACCGGGTCACCGACACCACGGCGCGGCGGATCTGCCGGGGCGGCACCTCCTTGCCGGCGAGGATCTCTTCTACCCGCCTGGTGAGCGATGGGCTGGCGCAGCCGATGGCCTCGGCGGTGGCGCCCGTCCACACCTTTCTCAGCCACGCCGCCCACCCCTCCGGGTCGGCGGCACCGGTCAAGTCGGGCCAGCCGAGCGGCAACGCCTGGGCGCGGCTGCGGACCGCTCGGAGCAGACCACCGGGCGCGGGCCGGTACAGCGGGTCGGGGTTAGTCATGCCGTCCTCCCTATCGGTGCGACTCGGCGGCGGGCCTGGGGGCGGGCCACGCCGACCCGCCCCCAGGAGGGTGTGCGATCAGACCGAGCTGTTGCAGGAGCTGTCGCAGGTGGCCGGGCAGCCGTTGCTGGTGTCGCACGGCACCTGGCCGGCCGGCCGGGACGCGTCGTCCTGGACGACGCGGACGTCCAGGACGAAGCCGTCGGCGGCGTCGTCGGCGGGGCGGGCGGGGAGGGTGCTGTCGAGGCGCATCAGCGTCTCCTCTCATGTCCGGCGGGGCCTCGGGTTCGGCCTCGCCTGGGTGCCTCCACAGTCACCGCGGCGCTGGAGGCGGCCAAGGGTTAAGACGTTGCCCCGAGTTGCTTTCCGGTTGCTTCGAGTTGCCTTCTCGCAGGACAGGCTTGGCGGCAGGGCCCGCTTCCCGGAGACTCGAAGTGTCCGGGCATCCGGTATCCGGGAGGCGTCCAATGACGGCCGCGACACTCTGGGATCATCCGCTGTCGGCGCTGCTGGCCCACAACAACCTGACCGCAGCCGCTTACCTTCGGCGGGTGGCCGATCAGCACCGCGCCCTTGGCTACGGGGGGATGGCCGTCCGTAAGGAGAAGCTGACGAGGTGGAAGCGGCACCCGCCCGGACGGTCCGCGCAGCTCGCCATCGCGCGCTTACACGGCATCCCGCCGGTCGAGGTCGACCGGCTCGGCTGGCCCGGCTTCCTGATGCTGGCGTTCCCTCGCGACGGGGCCGTGCTGGAGTCGGAGTGGACTCCGGCGGGTACGTTGCATCTGCTGACCGATATGGGAGGGTCTGTGGACCTGGACCGTCGAGGCTTTCTCGTCGTCACCGCCAGCGCCCTGGCCGCCTCCGTTGCGCAGTGGGTCACGGCCGCGCCGGCAGTCGCGGTCGACGACCGGGGCCGACGCGTCGGAGTCGAAGCTCCTGAACTGTTCGACGCCCGGTTGCACGCGCTGCGGCACCTGGACGACATCGTGGGCGCGGGGCAGGTCTACACCGCGGCGTTGGTCGAGCTCCGCCTGATCACCGATCTGCTGCGCAACGCCTCCTACTCCGAGGAGGTTGGCCGGCGGCTGTTCAGCTGCGCCGCCGAAGCCGCCCGGCTGGCCGGCTGGTGCGCCTACGACGCGGGCCGCATCGCCCAAGCCGAGCAGCATTTCGTGACCGGCCTGCGGGCGTCGGGTTCGGCCGCCGACCCGACCAGCGGCGCCGTCATCCTCGCCTTCTGGGCGAACCTCCGCTACGCCAAGGGCGACGCGCGCGGCGCACTCCACCTGGTCGACAGCGCACTCGACGACCACCGGAAGATCACCTCGCCTCGCGTAACAGCGATGCTGCACGCCCGCGCGGCCCGCGCGCATTCCAAGGCCGAGGAACCGACCAGCGCATGGCGCCGGGTCGACGCCGCCTTCGCGGCCTACGCCTCCGCTCCGCCGTCGGATGAGGACCTGCCGTCCATGACGTGGATCACCCACGGTGAGCTGCACCAGGTCGCCGCCAGTTCCGCGCTCAGCTTGAACGAGCCGCGGCGGGCGCTCGAACACTTCACGGCGGCCGTCACCCACACCGACCAGTACGACACCCAGCGAGAGACCCGCGGCACCGCGATCTACCTCGCCCGGCAGGCCGAAGCGCACCTCCTGCTCGATGACGTGGACGCCGCAGTCGACGTCGGACACAAAGTCGTCAAGCTGATGGGCGGGGTCGACTCCGCACGAGCCACCGACACTCTCGATGATCTGCGGGAGGGCCTGAGCGGGCACAAGCACATCCCCATCGTCCGCAACTTCCTGGACTACGTCGCCGCCTAAGCGTTCTCCGAGCCCCGCCGCTAGGAGAGCGGTCAGCGCGGGGATACAGCTGCCTTCGGTCTTGAAGTGCTCGACTTGGTCAGGCCGAGCGGTTTCACGCTCGCGCGCGACTGCGAGGCTCGCCTGTGGATGTCGAACGTTTGTTCTATATCCTGGCGACGTGCATCGCCGGGATCCTGATCGCCTGCTGACGGCTAACCTGTTCGCCGCCGCGACTCGCCTCGCAGGCTGGAAGCGCCCAGAAGAGAAGGCATGGAAAGCCGCAGTGGCGGAGCTGGAGTGCATCGCAACGGTCCGCGAGCGTCGCCGGCCGGGTGCCGTCCACGAACCGCCTGCGACGTTACGGGTGGACCTGCTGGCGGAGGTTGCTGGAATCCTTATCGGGTCCGCACCGGACTCCTGCCCCGAGCAGAATCTCATCGCAGCCGATCTGCTGAGGGAGGCGGGCGCCTCCGAAGACATCATTCAGCGGTGGATTCCGGTGGGCCGCGAGCGGCGCGAGGGTGGCGGCGCGCCATTCAGTAAAGCGGAGGCTGTTCGATCGCCGACCGCGAGGAAGCCTGATCGCCCGAGCCAGCCGCCGGCCCGGCTACTGCTTCGCTGCCGCCCGCAGCGCCTTCTTCGCCTTGATCGGATCCGTGACCTTCCCCCACCACTCATGATGGAGAAGGTCCTCGGTGAACTGGAGGCGACGCGCACGCGCGGCCTTCAGCTCCGCCACCTGCTTGGGCGCGGCTTCGACGCCGGCCACGACCTTCGATCCGCTGGGAAGCGCCTCCCCGATCCGGGCGCATTCAGCGTCCGCCGCATACCAGGCACGCTGGACTTCGACGAGGTCTTCAGGAGGTACGAGTGCGTCGTTCTCTGCCACGATGCACGATCATGCCACCCAGGGGCTGAGCTGCGGAGCAGCGGGTTCGCGGTGTTCGCTATCCCTCAGCCGCGGCTGACGTGCACCTACCGACAGGCTCCCTTCTCCGCCGATGGGTTGGTGAGGCGCCGCCGGTCTCTTGCCGGGGCGCCTCACCGGGGGCCAGGGTCAGGTCTCGTCAGGAAAGCCGATGATTCCGTCGAGGGTGCCGAACCCGGCCGGAGTGAGGGTGAGGATCAGGGGGACCTCCTCCGGTTCAATGTCGCCGTCCGGACCGGGACGGGCATCCCTGGCCACCCGGCAGACTCGGAATGGGAACCAGCCGGGACCGCTCGGGCGGCCGTTCCGGCGGGCGCTGCGGATGGCGTTCGCGGCCATGGCCAGCACGTCGATCATGCGGCCGTCCTCGTCCTGGATGGCGCCGGTTCGAGCCGCGTCGGCGTCCGTCCAAGCGACGCAGTCGGCATGTGCCCTCGCGGTGAGGGCCACCGGGATGAGGAAGCCGGCCTCGCGGGTGGTGTCGGCGGGGACCTGAACGAGGCCGGTGGCCTGCTCGGTCGCCGCGTGCTTGTTGAGGGGGATGCCGGGTGAGGGGTTCATGGGGCTCCAGTCGGGCTACGGGGGCGGCTCGGCACGGGGTTCCGGGCCGCCCGCCATCCGGTCAGGGGTTAGTCCCACCTCCGCCCGGCCTCCAGGGCGCGGTGCGCCATCCGAGCGCCCCAACTGAGCCGGGCTCGCACGGTGAGGTCGCTGGCGACTTCCATCGCGGCGGCCTCCAGGCGCGCGGCGACCGCCTCGGCGTGGTCCAGGTGCCTTTCCTGCATGCGCGCCTTAGCCTCAGCGCGGCTCAACCGGGACCATCCGCCAGGACTGTCGGGGTAGCTCGCCAGGCGCCTGCGCTCGCCGGCCACGGCGTTCTCGGCCTTCGCGAAGGCGTGCAGCGCGGCAATGGCCTTCAGCTCCGCCGCCCGGAACAGCTCAACCTCGCGAACGCCCGTCGCGACCTGGATATCAGGGGGAGGGTTGGACATGCCCATCACAATATGGCAATCTAATAATCATGTCAAGTCTAATTTGGATTCCTTTTGTGGGGACTCTGAAGCAAGGCCGGCACTAGGCGCACGCATGTGCGCCCGCCGCCTAGGAAGGCGACGGGCGCACCGTCATGCGAGGGGAATGGCTAGGGAGGCGACCGCTGTCCTGGCGGCTCATCCGCCCGCCGGCAGACAACCCTGCGCGACCGCCGGAGTCTTCCGCGGGGGGACAGGTGAGGAGTTCGCGTCGCTACGCCCCCGAGTCACCGCGGGCCTAGCACCCGACCGCGATATCGGCGCACACCGGCCTGTGATCGGACAGAGGCCGCTCCTCCTGGACGACGTGGTACCCGACGATCCGGTCCCGCGGCAGGGTCGTGTAGATCCGATCGCAGCGGTAGGCGAGCTGGCCTTGACCGGCATGACCCACGGTGGGGGCTCGGTCGCCCATGTGTGCGCCGACGTCGCAGAACCCGGCGGCGGCGAGTTCCTCGGCCGGCCGGGTGTCGAGCTTCCGGGCGACCTGCAGCGGATCGACGCCGGTCACGTCAGGGTCTTCACCGATCGCGGCGGCGTTGAAGTCGGCGACGTAGATGACATCGAGATTCCGGTACATGCCGACCAGCTCACTCTCGGCAAGTCGCATGGTCGGGCTGGACGGGGCGGCGTGCCCGGCCATGAAATGGAGCCGGCCGACGTGGCCGGTCACGCGGAGCTCGATGTCGGCGTGCGCGTGGACGAACGGCGGGCCGGTCAGGTGCCTTTCATTGGTGACGGCGAGATCGTTGCTCTCGCGGACCAGAACGGCGATGTCGCAGCCGTGAAAGTTCGAGGGAACGATGCAGCTCCAGTTCATGTCCAGCCACTTCGCGACCTGCTTGACGCGGGAAGGCCCGTGGATTCCCCACTTCGCTTCCTGGAGCGCAAGCAGGTCAGGTCGCAAGGACCGGAGCAGCGTCATCTGAGCCTTGAGTCGGGTGTCGTCGCGCCACCCTTCGGCGGAGCCGGTGCCGCCGTCGAGGCCTCCGTCACGCAGGTTGTAGCTCACTGTTCGCAGGTTCACGTACGCGCTTCCTTGTCGGGGCGGCCGCCGATTAGCCCCGAGGCGGCCGGCGGTGGGGTCGCATGGTCGGTTCGGTTCAGGTGTTGCGCGGGAGGCGTCGAATCGGGTCGAGGTTGATCGGTGCGCTCGCCAGCGTCGCCGGGCATGGGGTTAGGCCGCGGCGGCGGTCTTGCGCGGCTTGGTTCGCGGTAGGGGCGCGCGTGATCACCCGGGCCGCTTCTGGGACGATCAGCAAAGCCCACGACGCGGTCAGGGTCGCGGTCAGCGCGACGTACTGGGCGATCTCCACCTGGGAGGGCAGCGGCCCAGCCGGCGGTTCGGGCAGCGGCACGGCGGCGGAATGCAGGAGTACGCCGAGCTCAGTGAACATCAAAGGCCCAACGACGCGGAGGTGTTCCTTGGCCTGCCGCTCGTTGATCACACCGGAGTGGACATCGGCGCGGGTGGCGGCACGGTTGTCGGCCCACCATGCAACCCAGGTTCCGCCTGGTGATGGGCCCCAGTGACAGCCGATGACGGGCGTGCCGACGCAGGTGTAGCTCACACCGCTGGACCACCTCAGCAATCCGCTCGGCGCAGGCGGGTCGAACGCCTCCGCCAGGAACCGGCGCGAGGTCAACCGCTCGGAGGAGCCCGGCTCGAAACCCGGCAGCTCCGAGCCGAGCTGAACGGCGGCCGCGGTGGCCTCCTCGTCCAGCGCGTACAGGTGCGCGCCGGCGACCCGTGCCGCCTCGTCCTCGGCCAGCGCCTTGGGCTGTTGCGCCGTCGGGAGTTCGTGGATGGCCGGAGGGGCGGTCAAGCCTCCGGTCGCCTCGAGGTTGGCTCCGTACACCGGCTCCCCGAAGACGGTGATGGCTTCGTGTGTCGAGCGGCGGAGGCGGTAGAGCCCCTCGATCTGCAGGTCGGCGTTGCCTGTGCGGAACAGGTCCAGGTCGAACCGATCCCGAGGTTCATCGAATCTGCGCATCGTTGTCGTCCTTCGGTGTCAGGTGAACGGCAGGGGCGAGTGCGCGTTGGTCTCCTTCGACAGCCGTCAGGGCGCGGGCCCGGCGGGCGATGTCGGCAAGGACGACCCGGTGGATGGCGGCCGCGGCGCGCTCGGCGGCGGAAGCAGGGCAGAACGGTTGGAACCAGCGGCCGACCGGATAGCCAAGCTCGTTGCGACGCGGACGCTCCCAATGCCAGAACAACTCGGCGGGCTCGCAGCCAAGGGGTGTCAGCAGCCACACGGTCCGCCCGACGTAGGGCTCGACGTCCACGCACTGCGCAGAAACCGCGAGCTGTGACTCCGGCTGCTCCCACGGGCCTGAGGCGCGTAGCCCCCGCGCCTCCAGTCGAGCCATCAGCTGACGCGCGGCCTCTGTCGCATCGTCTGGGCCGGGCAAGCTGCTGGGCACCGTTGGCTCGGACTGGGCCGACGAGGCCGCGGTCACGTGCTGCTCGCGGGCTTGCGGCCGACGCCGGCGTACATCGGAACATCGGTCGGCTCGAACAGTGCAGCCTCGGGACGCCACCGCGGGCACTGCACAATGCCCGGCTCCAGCACATCCAAGCCGTCGAAGTACGCCCTGATGTGCTGGATGCTGCGAGGCCGCAGTTCGAGCGCCCCTGTGTTGCGAGCGCGATCCGCTATGTCCTGCATCATGACGCCGTATGGAGACTTCGCTAGATGGGAGACGACTAGGTAACTGCCGGGCGCGAGCAGCACTTGGAGCTGCTTGAGCATCGTGTGCGCGTCCTCATGGTCGAGGAACTCCAAGACGTTGATGAGCAGTACCGCGACCGGCTGGTCCGGGTCGAGGCCTGCGATCTCCACCTCGGTCCAGATCTTGTCGATATCGCGGGCGTCGGCCTGGATATGGGCGATGTGTCCCTCTGGCCCGCTGTGCTGTATAGCGCGACCGAATGCGATGACAAGAGGATCGTTGTCGACGTAGACGACCTTGCTTTCGCGGGCTTCGCGTTGCGCAATCTCGTGAGTGTCGTCGTCGCCCGGGAAGCGGGTGAACCCAGCCCCGATGTCGAGGAACTGTCGGACGCCGGCTTCGACGGCCAGGTGGCGGACTGCGCGGCTTTGGAAGTGGCGAGAATATTGAACAGCTCGCGCAATCCCGGGGTAGACGGCCATGAATTGGTCTGCGGCTTCGCGGTCCTCGCCGTAGGCGTCCTTGCCACCCAGTAAGTAATGCCACACGCGTGCCCAGTTCGGGACGGAAGTGTCGATGACGGCCATCGGGTCGTACGGAGGTGAGGAGATCACCGTCCCTCACCTTCCAACTCGGCGACCAGTCCGACGACGCGGACGCTTGGCTTGTGCTGGTCGTTGTCGGGTTGGGGTCGCCCCCACTGGGCGACGTCGACCAAGCACCGGTCAGAGGTGCCGGGTTGCTCTTGCGAGCCCGGTGGTCTGATCAACCGCCACCCCTTGGTCAGGGCGAGGATCTCCTCCTCGGGCCGGAAGGTGATCGAGCTGGTCGCGGTGTCGTAGGCGTTGGTCATGGCCTCGACGCGGTCACGGTCGACATCGGTGGTCGTGGCGTGGGACAGCACGAGAATGCTTCCGGGCGGTACCCAATTGCGCAGGTCGGCCATGATTCGTGCTGGGTCGTCCACGAAATGCAAGACCGCCGCGAGGACGATCACCATGGGCTCGTTTAGGTCGATCAGAGCGCGCAAGTCGGGGCCGTTGAACAGCTTGTCCAGGTCGCGGACATCGCCTTCCAGTACCTTGCCGTGTCCCAGTCGCTGGGCGGCGCGAGCGTGGGTCAGCACTTCGGGGTCGTTGTCGACGTTGATCAGGAGCGCGTCCGGGGTAGCGCTGTGTACCTGGTCTCCCAGCGTTGGCGGGCGGACGTCGTCGTCGATGCCGCACCCGATGTTCAGGACCCGGATGGGGCCGCGGTGCGGGCGCTTACTTAGCTGCATGACCCCGTAGGCGGCAGCGCGCCCTGCGAACTCGTAGTTCGCTCTGGCGACGGCGGGGGTGTCCGGAGCTGCGTCGATGACTTTCTGGGCCGCCTCGCGGTCGACCTCGTAGGTGTCCCGGCTGCCGAGGAAATGGGCGTAGACACGGGCGGGGCTGGCCTTCTTGCGCTGGCCATTGCCATGGAGCACATCGCTCATAACGGGTCCAGGAATTGAGTGGTGTTCGACGGAGGGGGATGTGCCCTGCCGTCGTTGCGGGTTCGAGTGGTGGCCGTACGGTCCAGGGCCCCGAGCAGCCTGAGCCCTGGACCGTACGGCGGCTCCAGGTGAAGCTGCCGCTCCTGGAGCCTGAGGCGGCGGATACAGCGGCGGAGAGAACTTGGGCCAGCCTCCGCGACGCCGCAGCCGCAGAAAGACCGACTACGAGGACTCGCTGGTCATCGCGGCGGCGAATGCGGCTAGGCCGGGCGGGACGTCCGGCGGGGGAGGGGGATTGCCGGCATAGACAAGTTCGAGCGCACGGACCGTCTTCTCCAACTCGTCGGTGAAGCAGATCGGTCGGTGGGAGGTCTGCTTGTACGCGAAGTACTCGCCTTGGCCGCGGTCGCGGATGATGACCTCGGCGATGCAGGGTCGGTCATCGCAGGGCTCGTCGCCTGCGGTAGCCGGCGGGCTGGCCCGCAGAATGGTGTCTTCGGCCTCGGCGACAAGTTCGCAGGTCCACCCTCGCCGCTCCAAGCGGTTGCTCAGCTCCCGCAAGAGCAATCCGGAGCCGCCTACGGGTTCAGCGGGTCCCGAAGGGAGCGGAGGTGCGGGCGGTGTCATGGGGACGGTCCTCAACTATGTCTATCGGAAAGATTGGGTGGTGGGTGCGCACGCGGCGCGGAACGGGCCCAATCCCCCGGGGCCCCCCGGGTTTGGGGGGCCCGGGGGGGGCCCGACGGGCGCCCCCCCCCCCCCCCGCCACCCCCCCCCCCCCCCCCCCCCC
>NZ_JBEPCJ010000150.1:0-16644 GCF_040299565.1 Spirillospora sp. NPDC000708 | reverse complement strand
GCCCGGCTTGCCGTTCAGGACCCGGCTCACGGTCGCCTCGCTCACCCCGGCGTGCGCGGCGATGTCCGCCAGGCGTGTCGTCATAGGTCTCAAATCACGTTCCTAGGTGCTGCGGTCGCGGCCGCCAGCCGCGCCGCCAGGGGGGTTCAGCCGGATCTCGATGTTGTTGGACATCGCCTCCGGCGCTGGTTCGGCGGTAACGCGGGCCCGTACCGGACGGCCGGTTCCGGCCTCGACGAACGACAGGGGCGGGCGGTCTTCCTGCAGGTACTTGTCGCCCCATTGCATCAGCGACAGGAACACCGGCAGCAGGTCCTCGCCGGCCTGGGTCAGCCGGTACTCGTCGCGGGCCCGGCTCCCCGGCTCCCGGTAAGGAACGGGCTCGACGACACCCGCGACCTTCAGCTGCTTGAGCGCCCGCGACACCGCGGGTGCCGAGGCCCCGATCCGTGCCACGAAGTCGTCGAACCTGGTTGTGCCATAGAAGCATTCGCGAACCACTAGGAACACCGTCTTGGTGCTGAGCAGGTCCAGCACCCGACCCGCCGAGCATCGGTCGCCGATCGCCCACGCATCCCGGTCGCTCAGCCGTTCCTCGAAGTTCATCGCCACCCCGTCAGTGTAACTAACGCTTGCGTTATTCAGGAGGGTATGATTCGATCTCGCTAACGAGATCGTTAGTCAGGTGGAGGTGCCGTGGTTGCCGTAGCGGGCAAAGTGGTTGTGGTGACCGGAGGCCGACGTGGACTCGGCGCGGCGCTGGTCGACGAGGTGCTGGCGCACGGGGCCCGAAAGGTGTACTCGACCGCGCGCTCGGCGTACGTCGACGACCGTTCAGAGGTGGTCACCGCCGAGCTGGAGCTCCGCTCGGAGGCGTCGGTCGCCGCACTCGCGGAGGCCGCCGCCGACGCAGAGATCGTGTTCAACAACGCTGGGATCCTGCTGCCTGGCCCGCTGTTGACGGGTGACTTCCAGCGCGCCGTCGTGACCTTCGACGTCAACGTCTTCGGGTCGCTGCGGATGGCGCGGGCGTTCGCGCCGATCCTGGCCGTGAACGGCGGGGGCGCGCTGGTGAACATGCACTCCGTGCTGTCCTGGCTGGCCGGTAGCGGCGCCTACGGGGCGTCCAAGGCGGCGGCGTGGTCCGTCACGAACTCGCTCCGACTCGAACTGGCGGGCCAGAACACCCAGGTCGTCGGCGTACACGCAGGGTTCATCGACACCGAGATGGTCTCCGCCATCGAGCTGCCGAAGGCGACGCCGGCCGAGGTGGCCGCGCGGATCGTCGACGGCCTGGAGGCCGAGGCCACGGAGGTGCTCACCGACGACGCCACAGTCGCCGCCAAGGCGGCGCTGTCCGGCCCTGTGGAGCACCTGGCCTTCTCGGCCGCCCGTTGAACACCCCAACCCGACAATCGAGGAGTGGCGAACCGCCATGCCGTTGTGGACTATTCATCACACACCCGGAATCTTCACCGACGAGGAAAAGCGCCGACTCGCCTCGCACATAGCCGACCACTATGAAAAGGTCGGGTTGCCTCGGTTCTATGTGGTCACACTGTTCCATGAAACCCGGCCCGAGGACTTCTACGTCGGCGGGGAACCCACCCCGCTCGGGGTCCGCATCGCCATCGACCACATCGCCCGGCGCAGCCCCGACCGGGAGAGCCGGCGCCGGAACGCCCAGTGGATCAAGGGCATGCTGCAGCCCTACCTCGAACAGAACGCAGGACTGCACTGGGAGTTCCACGTCGACGAGACCAGCGAAGACCTCTGGATGATCAACGGAATCGCACCGCCCCCCGCGGGCTCCGACGCCGAGAAGCTCTGGGCTGAGAACAACGTGGCGTCCCGCTACTGACCACGCTGCCGGTGCCGTGCCCGGAGTAGACGAGCCGCACTGCCTCAGGTCGCTGGTGTGCGCGTGCTTACGGGGGCCTTTACGGTCATTGGCCCCTCTCTGTATCACCAGTGGCGATCAGAGAGGTGCCGATGACTGCAGAGTTGGGATTCCAACGCCGCGCCACGCCGGTCCGAGCGATCACCTAGGTAGGCCCGTCGCGCTGCATGCGCGCAGAAATGAGTAATTTCGAGAGACTGGACACTCTCGCCGGAATGTTCCGGTTTGTCCTCGATTCTCGTTCTCGCAGCCCCTCGCCTGGCGCAATTCAGGAAAATGGCGGCATAATCGCTCGCCGGGGTGCGGGAGGTGCTGATCGATTTGTCCTTCCGCTGACAAGGAGGTCGCCGCGTGGAGCCCGGGATCGTCGTCGTGTTGAACGGCCTCACCGGCGCGCGGAAGGCGGGCGCCATCGCTGGGGTGGCCGTGGGAGCGTTTATGGCGGCTGCTTTGGGGGCCGCCTTTACCGTCGGTGTGACGAGGGGGAGTTGTTCGCGGGCGGGTGTCGCCGCCTGGGCGGGTGGCGTGGCCGTGCTGATCGCCGTCGCCGTGGTGTGGTCAGCGGTGCCGCGCCTGCGCCGCCGGTTCGCCCATCCCGGGGTGTGGTTGGACGGGACGGTCCTGCACGCCCGCATGCGCGACGGGCTGCGGAGCTGTGACCTCGCGACCGCGCACGTCGTGATAGACGACGTCCCGCCCCGGCGGGGCCGGCAGTGGAACCCGGGGTTCCAGCGGGCGGGGATCGTGACGGTCCCGGGGATCGCGCGCTTCCGGGTCGAGGCCGACACGGGACCGATCGACTTCGCGCTGTACGACACCCACCGGCGGGCGGAGGTGCCGCGGGAGGTGCTGAAGGCGCTGGCGGACGCGATCCTTGCCGGTCCGGATCGCTACGGGCAGGCCGGTCAGGACACCGAAGACGCCGTCCGGAAGCTGCGCGAGCGGGCGGTGGCGGCGCTGAAACTCCGGGGGCAGCCGAGGTGGCTTCGCTGAGCGGCTCGAGACGGCAGAGGCTTGGCAGGTGCTGCGGTGCTTCACCCACGGCAGCCCAAGCACCCCATCTGTCAAGGACTCGAAGAATTCGGCCGCGCCTTGCTCGCCATCTTCGCGTGCGACTACCTCCCGGCTTCGGCCTGCGCCGTTGAGCTGTCCCGGAGCCCGGCTGAACTCGCGTCCTTCGAGGCGAATCGATAGCGAAATCTCCTTAAGGGCTTCCGGTGGACGGGTGGTCCATACATTCCCTCGACTACCAGAAGCCCTCTTCGGTCTCCAGGCCCGCAACGCGACCTCACCCAACCGTTCGCTAACAGGCTCTAACCTTGTCATTTAAGTTCTGATCTTTGCGTTCGCGACATTCGGGATGAAGCGAAAGCCTCTCGAGTGAGTCGTCTGCAACGCGGCGAAGGATCGTGCCTGTGATGGTGCACAGGTAGGATCCCGATCATGGAGCGGGCTCGGATCAAGGTCGGAGCCGTCTACAGGTGGCCACATGACGACAGGCCCAACCGTGTCTTGATCCACGACGCGGACGCTGACGTCGTCATGTGCGACGGCTGGCGGCCTCACCTTGATGGCTGGGGGTTGGCGAACCTCCGGCAAGTCAGGATGCAGCGCAATAACTTCTATCCCGCGCCTGTCTCCACGGTGATGGAGAAGGCGACGTACCTGCGCACGGAACCGTTGACCGACGATGAGGTCGCGATGTTCCGACCAGACCTACCGTTCGCCGTGATGCAGTGCGCAGCGATGCAATGGCCGGCCGAGGTTCCCCCGACGGTGTCGGATCTAGTGGAGCGCTGGCGAGCCGCCAGTGGGGTGGAGGCCCGTTCCGGCGTCGCCTTGAACGCATCGGAGATCTACCTGTACCCGTTCGGCCCCAAGGGCGGCCAGAAAGCAGGCGTCCGCGTGAAGGCCGACAGCGGAACCGCCTTCACGCCCGAAGAGCTCCTCGGGAAAGCCGCCATCCTGCAGGCGCCCCATGTCGGCGACGTCCTGCCAACACAGGGCGTCGGCCTCTACCGGGCAGGGCTACATCGAGGGATCCCCGGTTACTACCTCTGGGGCGGCGACAGTAAGATGCACGAGCACATCGCCGATTTCGAACGGCGCCAAAGCCGAAAAGGCGACGCCGCACCCTGAGCCTGGTCATCAGGCGCCGATCATCGCATTCGCCACCAATGGCCACGTTTCACCGCATAGCGGATTGTGGCTGTTTCGGTATGGCTGTGGTAGTCGGGCGTGGACGCCACCGCCGCCGACGTCGATCGGCTCTGGCAAGCGTTCCTGCGCCGCTTCGATATCAGCACACCTTCCGGCTGCTCAAGCAGACCCTCGGCTGGGAACAAGCCACGCATCCGCGACCCGCAGGCCGCCGACCGGTGGACCTGGCTCATCCTCGCCGTCCACGCCCAACTCCGCCTCGCCCGAAGCCTGGTCAGCGACCTTCGCCGGCCCTGGGGGAAACCGCTCGACCAAGCCAAGCTCACCCCGGGTCGCGTCCGCCGCGGGTTCAGGAACCTGCATACGAAGACCCCGTCACCAGCCCGTGCACCCAAACGCTCTGGTCCCGGCCGCGGGCGACCTCCTGGCTCTCGCAACCACCGTGCCGCACGCCACGATGTCGGGCTCCTGTTGGTCACCGGCAAACTCCATGAACGGCCGGCTCATCACAAGAAGGGCACCAAACCCCGCCGCCGCGCTTGAGATTTCACACTCCGCAACCAACCGATCCGCATCGTTGCCGCATACGCGAAGATCAGAACTTAAATGACAAGCTAACACTCAAGCCGTAG
This sequence comes from Spirillospora sp. NPDC000708, assembly GCF_040299565.1. Lineage (NCBI taxonomy): Bacteria > Bacillati > Actinomycetota > Actinomycetes > Streptosporangiales > Thermomonosporaceae > Spirillospora > Spirillospora sp. NPDC000708. Next base: position 11,952 of record NZ_JBEPCJ010000150.1, on the reverse strand, counting down.
ATCGCTACCTGATGCTGCTCACGCGCCCCGTCGCCCGCAGCTGACCGCCCAGCCTCGGGCCGCCCGGCTTCCTCAGGTTGAGTTCATTACCGGGCCTCGTGCAAGACATCTCCGTCGCGTCCCGTCAGCTACGGCCGCGCGGCAGCATGAGTGCCGCGGCCGTGGTGGCTATCAGCATCACAGCCGCGACGCACAAGGCGACCCGCAGACCCACGATGAACTCACCCCGGTCCGCGGCCAAGGCTCCGAAGACGGCCACGGCGAGCGCGCCGCCCGTCTGGCGGAAGGAGTTCAGGATCCCGGCGGCCATTCCGGCCCGATCTGCGGCGATGTGGTTCAGCAGGATGGCGGTCAGGGAAGGTACGAAGAAGCCTAGACCGAGGCCGACCGGGATGAGCATCGCCGCGATCACTGGTCTGCTGGTGTCCTCGTCGATCCAGAGCAGGCCGAACATCGCCAGCGCGAGGATGGCTTGTCCCATGGCGATCGGCATCCGCGGCCCGAAGCGTCCCGCAGCCTTGGCCGAGGCCAGGTTGGCTCCGGCGATCACTGCCATCATCGGTAGGAACATCAATCCTGCGGCCATGGCGGACAGGTTCAGAACGTCCTGAAAGAACAGGCTCAGCACGAACACCAGCCCGTAGAACGCGGCATTGACGACGAAGCCGATCGCGACCGAAACCGTCACCGTGCGCGAACGGAAGAGGTCGAGCGGGACCAACGGCGCGGCGGTACGTGCTTCGATCATGATGAACGCGGCCGTCGCCGCTGCGGCGAGCCCCAGGCAGCCCAGCACCGCGGGCTCGCCGAAGCCGTTCTCCCCTCCGTCGATCACGGCGAAGGTGAGCGCCGCGAGCGCGACGATCACCGTGAGCTGGCCGTACGGATCGAGCGGCGCGGTACGGCGCGGCGAGCGCTCCGTGCGGGTCAGCACCGCGAGGGTGGCGAGGCCGACGGGCAGGTTGACGATGAAGATCGCCCGCCAGCTCAGAGTGCTGGACAGTACCCCGCCTGCCACCGGGCCGGCGGCAACCGCGACGGCTCCGCCAACGGTCCACAGCGCGATGGCCCGCGCCCGTTCGGCCGCGTCCGGGAAGGCCTGTCGGACGAGGGCCAGTGAGGAGGGCAGCATGATCGCCGCCGCGCTCCCCTGGATCAGGCGGGCGATGATCAGCTCGCCCAGCCCCGGCGCCAGTCCGCAGGCCGCCGAGGCGACCGTGAAGACCGCGACGCCGCCGCCGAACGCGCGGCTCGCCCCTATGCGGTCGGAGAGCGCGCCCGCGGAAAGCAGGAGTGCGGCGAACATCAGCGTGTAGGCGTCCACGATCCATTGCAGTCCCGCCGTGCTGCCGCCGAAGTTCCGCCCGATCCCGGGCAGCGTCACGTTCATGGCCATGGTGTTGAGGTTGAGCATGAAGATGCCCATGAACGTGGTCGCCAGGATCAGCTTCGATGCGGCCGTGCCTTGCCGGGCATCCTGTGAGGTGCGGGCTGGTTCAAGAGTGGTCATCCGTCCAGGCTGGTGAGGTTCGCGAGGGCGAGGCAGACCGTGGTCTTCCGGGGTGCGCCAGAGGTGGGTGCGGCAGGGCCAGGCTCCGGGCTGGACACTGATCACACGCTGGCAGAATGACGACATGACCGAGTTCGGGAAGTTCCTGCGGGCTCGCCGTGGCGACGTACGCCCGGCGGACGTCGGGCTGCCCGCCGGAACCGGCACGCGCCGTACGCCAGGTCTGCGCCGGGAGGAGGTGGCGGCGCTGGCCGGTGTGAGCATCGACTACTACATACGTCTGGAACGCGGCAAGGAGACCCATCCGAGCCCCTCCGTGGTCGAGGCGCTGGCCGACGCGCTCCGCCTCAACCAGGAGGAGAGCGGCTTCCTGCACGAGCTGGCGGCGCGCGCGGCGCGGCGCGCGCCTGAGCCCCGTTCCCTGCCGTCACGGCGGGTCCGTCCGACCGTCACGCAGCTTCTGGAGACGCTCCGGCCCAACCCGGCGTACGTCGTGAGCCGCACCAACGACCTGCTGGCGGCCAATCCCGGTGGGCTGCGGCTGCTCCACGGCATGGCCGACTGGCCGGAGCGGCAGCGGAACACCGTACGGTACATCTTCCTGCACCCAGCTGCTCGCGAGCTGTGGGCGGACTGGGAACAGAAGGCCAAAGGGTGCGTCGCCCAGTTGCGGGCTATCGCCGGCAGCGATCCGGATGCCCCGGATCTCGCCGCACTCGTAGGTGAGCTCATCGTCAAGAGCCCCGACTTCAACCGGCTCTGGGAGCGGTACGAGGTGCACACGATCGGCGACGGCGAGAAGACGCTCCGACACCCGGAGGTCGGCACGATGACGCTCTCGCACGAAGGGCTGTCCCTCAACCGCGCACAAGGCCAGCGCCTCATCATCTACATGGCGCCGCCGGGCAGTCCGGACCACGACAAGATGACGCTCCTCGACCTCGCCTCCGGCCCGTCCGTCGGATCCGGCGAGACGGCGCCCGTCTCACCCTCTCGGAGACAGAACAGCTAGCAGGACTGGGCAGCCGGAGAACCACCCGCCAGAGTCTGATGAGGGGGCGGTGCGTCCGGCGGGGCAGGTCACGGTGCCCCCGGTGGTGTCGATGGCAAAGTCGTCGAGGGTGAAGCCGCCGGGGACGGCGGGCCGCAGCGGGGCGGGCTTGATGAACAGCCGGTGCCCGGCGGCGGTGAAGGCGTGGCGGACGTTAGGCGGTGTCGTCGAAGACCTGCACCGATTCCTGCTCGGCGGCGAGCAGGTCCAGGCCGACGACGGCCTCGTGATGGGCGGCCCCGGCGCCCGGCCGCAGGGTCACGGCGGTGAGAAGGCCGGTCTCGGGCTCGACGGCCAGGTGGGCCTTGAAGCCGTCCTGGCGGTGGCCTCGGGTCTTGTGGACGTGTCTGGCCTGGGGGGCGACGACTGAGATCATCCGGTCCGGGGCGGTGCCGTCGGTGATGCGCCGACGTCCGTCGCGGCCGTCGGAACCGTCGGCCGGTTCGACGTCGTGTCCGGCGTGACGTATCCCTCGGCGCCCGTTCCGGCGAGTGAGCCGGGCAGCGTGTGCCGTGCCAGGGTGGCGGAGAGACTGCTCGTGGCCGAGGTCTGAGGTCCTGTACCGGGGGTGACCGTGGTGACCAGCGCGCCCTGGCCCGCCTGCTGGGGCGGAGTGATACGGGCGACCCCGCCGGTGTTCTGCAGTGCGCGTGTGAGATCGTCGCTGACCTGGCCGGTGGGAGTGGCGGCGTGGTGAAGGTCGACGACGACTTCACGGGTATTCCTCAGTGATCACCCGGCCGCGTTAGAGCCGAACGAGACTTGGCGACGGGCGTCCCAGGCGGTGTGCGGGAGGGCTATGAGAGGGGTGGCGCGCCCGGCAGGATTCGAACCCGCGACCTGGTTTAGAAGACCGATGCGTCAACGCTGCAGATCGGGAGCGGCGAAGTCGCGGCGCGCCGGTCGTAAAGCTGGTGCTTGGCCTATGAGGCATCCAGTATGAAACGCGAGCAACTTTAGGCGCTGTCAGACTGATTGGACTGCTTGTGATTGCTTGCCTGTGAGGCGCAGGCGAGGTGGGTGCGTCGCTGCGGGCAGCGCTCGCCTCCGACCCCATCGGTGCGGAGCGCCGATGGGGTGGTGGTTCGGCGGCGGGCGGCGTGAAGCCGTTGCAGGCTCGCCGGGCCTCGTCGTGGCGGAGCAATAGAGATCGTTCATTTGTGGTGGCTGGATCGGGCGCGGTCCAGCCACGGGTAGGGGGATCGGGCGCGATCTCCGAGGGGGTGAGGCGTACGGCTGAGGTGGGCAAGTCGGTGTCGGGTTCCGGAGTGGTGCGGAGGCGTCGGTCGCTTCGGTCGCCGCAGCGGAACCGGTCGGTGAGGATCGCCTTGTCGGAGCAGGAGCATGCGGTGATGGCGGCTGCGGCGGCGAACGAGGGGTTGGCGTTGGGTGCGTTCGTGGCGCAGGCAAGTTTGGCGGCGGCGCAGGGACGCGTGGTGTCGGAGTACGCCGTGTTGCGGGAGGCGCTGGCGGCGGTGTTGCTGGCGGTTGGGCAGGTGCAGCGGGTTGGGGTGAATCTCAATCAGGCTGTTGCGGCGTTGAACTCTGGTGAGTTGGTCGAGCAGCTTCGCTGGTACGCCCAGGCGGCGGCGCGCGCTATTGACCGGCTCGATGGGCTGGCTCAGGAGTTGCGGCATCGGCTGCCTTGAGCGGCCGGAAGATCACCACAGTGGCCGGCCTCGGTGATCGCTGGGTGCCCCGCGAACTGCGGCATACGTTCGTGTCGCTGCTGAGCGATCAAGAGGTCCCCGTCGAGAGGATCGCCGCCCTCGTCGGCCACTCCGACACGCGGACCACCGAGACCGTGTACCGGCACCGGCTCAGGCCCGTGATCACGGGTGGAGCCGAGGTCATGGACACGATCTTCGGCGTCGGGTCGGAGACACCGGGCGGCAAGTCCGCCTGAGTTGGCTCCCCGATTGGCTCCCTTCCGGCCGCCGAAGGCGGCTGACGTGGGTGGATGGATTACCTCCGGCGTAATCGTCGGCATGATCCCGGCCCGATAGCGTCAGGGACGTGACGACGATGACGACGGCGTTGAGCGACGTGAGACCTATCGGAGAGCAGCTGCGCGCATGGCGGCAGCGGCGGAGGCTGAGCCAACTGGAGTTGGCGTCGGAGGCGGACGTGTCGACGCGGCACCTGAGCTTCGTGGAGACGGGACGGTCGGCCCCGAGCCGGGAGATGGTGCTGCGGCTCGCCGAGCACCTCGACGTCCCGCTGCGCGACCGGAACCTGCTGCTGGTCGCGGCCGGGTACGCGCCGGTGTTCGATGAGACGCCGATCGAGGAACCGCGGATGGACACCGTCCGCGCGGCGCTGCGGCAGGTGCTGGACGGCCACGAGCCGTACCCGGCCGTGGTGGTGGACCGCTTCTGGAACCTGATCGACGCCAATTCGGCGGCGCAGTTGTTCATGGAGGGCGCGCCTCCGGAGCTGCTGCAGCCGCCGCTGAACGTGCTGCGGCTCAGCATGCATCCCGACGGGATGGCCAAGAACATCCTCAACCTGGCGGAGTGGCGCGCCCATATGATCGACCGAGTGCGGCGCCATGTCGCGCTCACCGCCGACGCCGCGCTGACGCAGCTGTACCAGGAGCTGCGCGCGTTCCCGGGGGACGTGGGGGAGGCGATGGCCCCGCCGGCGGACCACGACGTCTTCGTGCCGCTGCGGATGCGGATCGACGGCCGGGAGCTGTCCTTCTTCAGCACCATCGCGACGTTCGGGACGCCCGTGGACATCACCGTCGCCGAGCTGGCGATCGAGTCCTTCTATCCGGCGGACGAGGCGACCACCGCGTTCCTGCGCGAGCGCGCCGGCTGGTGAGCCCCCCCTGGCGGGGCCCCGGGACATCGCCCGCTCATTCCTCGGCTTTCAGCAGGTCGTGGTGGACGTGCTCGAGCGGCATCCCGAGCCGCTGGAGCGCGGCGACCGTCCTGCGCACCATCGGGACGGGGCCGGCGATGTAGGCGTCGCGGTCGTCCCAGCCGCCGTCCCAGCCGTCCAGGTCGGCCAGGACGTCGGCGGGCGTGCCGCGCAGGCCGCGGAAGTCCGGCTCGTCCGACAGGACGGGCAGCACCCGCACCCACGGGTACGCCGACTCCAGCAGGCGCAGGTCGGCGAGGTCGTACAGGTCGCGTTCGGTGCGGGCGCCGACCAGCAGCCGGACGTCGCGCCGGCGGCCGGCCGCGACGGCCTGCTCGGCCAGCGCCTTGACGGGGGCGAGGCCGGTGCCGCCGGCGACGAGCAGGAGGTCGCGCCGGGAGTGCGGGTCGAGGACCATGGTGCCCGTGGCGGGCCCGAGCAGGAGGGTGTCGCCCGTCCCGGTGGCGCGCACCAGCGCGCCGCTCACCCAGCCGCCGGGCCGGGCCCGCACGTGCAGCCGGAGCCGGCCGTCCGAGCGGGGGGCGTTGGCGATGGAGTAGGGCCGCCAGACGCGCGGCCAGCGCGAGGTCTGCACCGTCACGTACTGGCCGGGGGTGAACGGCAGCGGGCGCTCCGGGCTGAGCGTGAGCACGGCGAGGTCGTCGGCGCGGCGGTCGTGCTCGACGACCTCGGCCGCCCACCAGGGCGGGGCGCCGGCGGCGTCGCGCTCGGCCGCCGCGATCATCGTCGCGGCGGCGGACCGGTAGGCGTCGGTCCACGCCTGCTCGGCGCGCGGGCTCCACATGTCGCGTGCGAAGAGCCTCAGGGTGGCGAGGAGGGCGTCCTCGACCGCGGCGTAGTGCTCGGCCGTCACCCCGTACCGGCGGTGGTCGCGGCCGAGACGTGCCAGGTAGGAGGCCAGGTCCTCGGGGTTGTCCTGGCTCCAGACGATGCGGGTGAGCGCGTGGAAGAAGTGCTCGCGCTGGGCGTCCAGCGCGATCGGGAACAGCGCGCGCAGCCGCGGTTCGGTGGCGAAAAGGCGGCCGTAGAAATAGCTCATGGCCTTGTCGGCGCGGGATTCGAGGCGGGTGAAGCTCTCCTTGAGCATTCGCGGTTCCGTTGACATGGCAAGCACGCCCCCTCGGCGGGTGGTGACCGGGACCGGCGGCGATTCGGCGCCTTCGGCGCTCCGCGGTGCCCGGCTCGGTGAGATTCTCGCACTGAAATTCCCAGGTCCTCAAGGTGGCGACGTCCAGATGCTCCTTGATGTCACGGTATGTAATCGTTTTTCAATTCCCGGTGACCGCGGTAACAACGACAAATAGGGCAAATACCGCTCGGTACCGTGCGGGGCCGGGAAGATCGGTCACATTGGTGCTCGTTCCTGAAACGCCGATGTTCGCGGACGGGCCGGTTCGGGCCGCGAGCCGCCGCCGCGGGATCGGGGCGACCGGGCCGGTGGACGGATTCGCACCCCGGTAGAAGATTTGCCGATTCGGTGGTGGATGTTCTCCGGGCCGGGGGAGCGGCCCCGGCGGCCTTCCGGGCGGGGCGTCCCGCGCCCGCGACCAAGATCGTCCAGGTCGGAGGCCCGAACCGGGTTCGGCGCATCGGCCTGCGGGGATCGGGGACGTGCGGCAAGCTTTGCGGAGAAAGGCCGGGGGCGGGACGGTCCGTGGGGGCGGGCGATGCGCCATGATGTGCACGCAACAGTGGTGAATCACCAGATATCGGTAGCCGACCCGTGGCCAGTGCTCAGCAGAGGGGAATCCACGCATGTCAGAGGCGATCCGAGGGGCTCCGGGCCCCGCCGCAGGAGGAGGCGCGCCGCCGCTCATCGGCATCACCACCTACGAGGAGCCGGCCCGCTGGGGCATCTGGGTGCGCGAGGCCGCGCTGCTCCCGGCGTCGTACGTGCGCTCGGTCGAACGGGCCGGCGGCGTCCCCGTCATGATCCCGCCGACCGGCAGCCTGCGCGGGCTCGCCGCGCTGGTCTCCCGGCTGGACGGGCTCGTCCTCGCGGGCGGCGGCGACCTCGACCCGGACCTGTACGGCGCCGAGCGGCACGCCGAGACCGGGCCGCCGCAGCCGCAGCGCGACCGGTTCGAGCTCGCGCTGGCGCGGGCGGCGGTGGACGCCGACCTGCCGTTCCTGGCGATCTGCCGGGGCATGCAGGTGCTCAACGTGGCGCGCGGGGGCGCGCTCGTCCAGCACCTGCCGGAGGCCGTGGGGCACAGGGCGCACGCACCCGAGGTCGGGAAGATCGGTACGCACCGGGTGCAGATCAGCGCGACCAGCGCCGTCGGCAAGATCCTCGGTGACGTCGCGGACGTGCCCACCTACCACCACCAGGCGGTCAGCCGCCTCGGCAAGGGCCTGTCGGCCGTGGCCTGGGCGGACGACCAGGTCGTCGAGGCCGTCGAGCTGCAGGGCCACCGGTTCGGCCTGGGCGTGCAGTGGCACCCCGAGGACAGCGACGACAAGCGGCTGTTCGAGGCGCTGGTGGCCGAGGCCGCCGGGCGCTGACCGGGGATTGATCCCCGCGCACCGGGGAAGGCGAAGCGGTAGGTTCCGCGCACATCGCCCCCCGGAGGTCGCCGCATGCCCTTGCATCCGCAGACCGTGAGCTTCTTGGAGACGCTGTCCGCCTGGACGGCGCCGCCGGAGGGCGCGCCGCCGGTCGAGGAGGACGCGGGGCCCGCGATCGAGGAGATGCGGCGCAGGATCGGCGAGGCGTTCCCCGTCGACCGGCGCGAGCTCCCGCACGTCGAGGACCTCGCCGTCCGGGGGCCGGGCGGTCCCGTCACGGTGCGGCTGTACCGTCCCGAGCCGGTCGAGCGCGGCCCGCTGCCCGCGCTGGTCTACCTGCACGGCGGGGGCTGGGTGCTCGGCGGAGTCGACAACGTGGACGCCGCGTGCCGCGACCTGGCGGCCGGCGCCGGATGCGCGGTGCTGAACGTCGGCTACCGGCTCGCCCCGGAGAACCCGTTCCCGGCGGCGGTGGACGACGCCTGGGCGGTCGTGGCGGCCGTCGCCCGCGAACCGGCCCGCTACGGGGTGGCGCCGGGCGCGCTCGCCGTGGGCGGCGACAGCGCGGGCGGGAACCTGGCCGCCGCCGTCGCGCTGCTCGCCCGCGACCGCGGCCTGCCCCTGGCCCACCAGCTGCTCGTCTACCCGGTGACGGACACCGCGATGGACACGCCGAGCTGGCGCCGGTACGGCACCGGGTACGGGCTGGACGCCGCGACCCTCGCCCGGTTCATGGACCTCTACCGCGACGGCGCCGACCCCGCCGATCCCCGGCTGGCGCCGCTCCGCGCGCCCGACCTCGCCGGCGCCGCGCCCGCGACCGTCATCACCGCCGAGTACGACATCCTGCGCGACGAGGGCGAGGCGTACGCGCGGCGCCTCGCGGCGGCCGGCGTGCCGGTGGAGGCGCGCCGCTTCGACGGCGTCGTGCACTCGTTCTTCCTGCTGCCGGAGATCTTCGACGCCGGCGCCGAGGCGATGCGGTTCGCTGTGCGACGATTGCGCGCGGCATTCGGCGATCAAGCGGCGGAGGGCAGTGCGGCATGAGCGACGCGGACGGGGTGTACGGGAAGTACGAGCGGCTGAAGATCGACTGGGCGGCGGACGGTGTGCTGCGCGTCACGATGAGCGCGCCGGGCCGGCTGAACGCCCTCGACACGGTCGGCCACCGGGAGCTGGCGGAGATCTGGCGGGACGCCGACGCCGACGACGCGGTCCGCGCGGTCGTGGTGCGCGGCGAGGGGACGGCGTTCTCCGCGGGCGGCGACATGTCCATGATCGAGGAGATGATGGACGACCACGCGTCGCGGCGCCGCATCATGCGCGAGGCCCGCGACATCGTGATGAACGTGCTGAACTGCGCGAAGCCGGTGGTCAGCGCGATCCAGGGCCCCGCGGTCGGGGCGGGGCTGGCGGTCGCGATGCTGTCGGACATCTCCGTCGCGGGCCGCACCGCGAAGATCATCGACGGGCACGTCCGGCTCGGCGTCGCCGCGGGCGACCACTCCGCGATCATCTGGCCGCTGCTGTGCGGGATGGCCAAGGCGAAGTACTTCCTGCTGCTGAACGAGGTGCTCACCGGCGAGGAGGCGGAGCGGATCGGCCTGGTCTCGCTGTGCGTCGACGACGACGAGGTGCACGAGCGCGCGCTGGACATCGCCGGCCGGCTCGCCGCGGGGCCCGCCGAGGCGATCTCGTTCACCAAGCACGCGCTGAACAACTGGCTGCGGCTGGCCGGCCCGACGTTCGACGCGTCCCTGGCCATGGAGTTCTTCGGCTTCACCGGCCCGGACGTGCGGGAGGGCGTCGCGGCGATCCGGGAGAAGCGCCCGCCGCGCTTCGGCTGAGCACCGCCCGCCGGCGGCGCGCCCCCGGGGTCAGGAGAAGCGCCTGGCGAGGGCGTCCAGGCCGGTGGCGTAGATGGCGGTGGACAGCGTCTTGCCCATCGCCTCCTCGTCGCCGGCGTCGGCGGAGAACTCGCCCCACCATTCGACGAACGCCTGGCCGGTGCCGGTCACGGGCGCCACGCGCAGGTGGCCGTGGGCGCCGCGGATGGGCAGCGGCGCCTCGAGGACCTGGTACCAGTAGGTCCGCTCGGCGTCGTCCAGCCCGGCCAGCCGCTCGCGGAACACCGAGTCCCCGGGGCCGATGACGCGGCGGACGCAGCCGACCCGGTCGGCGGGCCCGCCGTCCTCGATCAGGCTGGTCTCCGGGCCCGGCATCCAGTCGGCGATGTTCCCGAAGTCGCGCAGGTAGGCCCAGACCTCGTCGGCGGGGGCGTTGAGCACGGCGCTGGCGTACGACCTGGGCATCGGTTCTCCTCGGCGCGGGGGGTGGATGCTGCCCTCATGCTGGCGCGGCGGCGTGATCATGGCAACGGGCCGGCGCGGCCGGATCTTGACCGGCCGAACCGGGTTCGGGAGGATCGGGGCATGCTCCTCGGCGACCTCGCCCATCGCGGCGCCGCGCTGTGGCCCGGCCGGACGGCGTTCGCCTGGGAGGGGCGCGCCCGCACCTACCGCGAGCTGCACGCCCGCGTCGAGCGCTGGGCCGGGCTGCTCGCCGCCGGCGGCGTGCGCGCGGGCGACCGGATCGCGCTGCTGAGCGTGAACGTCCCGGAGGCGATCGAGACCGCGTTCGCGGCGTCGCTGATCGGCGCGGTCGTGGTGCCGCTGAACGTCCGGCTGGCCCCGGCGGAGATCCGCTTCCAGGTCGAGGACGCGGCGGCACGGCACGCGGTCGTCCACCCGGCGCTCGAGGACCTCGCCCGGGCGTCCGGGCTGCTCGACCTGACGCACTGGACGGTCGGCCCCGGCCTCGACCGGGCCCTGGACGGGGCGCCGCCGCACGACCTGCCGCGCCCGGCCCCGGACGCGCCGATCATCCAGCTCTACACGTCCGGCACCACCGGACGGCCAAAGGGCTGCCTGCTCACCAATCAGGGCTGGGTCGCCGCCACCGCCAACGCGGTGCACGCGTTCGGCATCACCGGCGCGGACCGCCTGCTCGGCGCGCTGCCGCTGTTCCACGTCGCGGGGTACGGCGCCGCGCTCGGCCACCTGGCGGCCGGCGGGACGGTGGTGTTCCCGGCGGGCGCGTCGCCCGACGTGCTCTGGCCGGTCGTCGCCGAGCACGGCGTCACGGTCGCGATCTTCCCCACGGGCACGGGACGGGCGCTGCGGCATCCCGCCGCCGCGCCCGGGACGCTGCGGCTGGTGTTCGGGATGGCCGGCACCGAGCGCGCCGGGACGCTGGAGGCGCTCCGCGGCCTCGGCATCGGCTACCGCGGCGTCTACGGCTCGACCGAGGCGGGCAACTTCGTCACGGTCACCACCCTGGACGACGAGCTGGAGCGCCCCGGCACCGTCGGCCTGCCGCTGCCGCCGTTCGACCTCGCGCTGGACGGCGCGGACGGGCCCGGCGAGGTCGGCGAGCTCCTGCTGCGCGGCGCGAGCGTGATGGCGGGGTACGCGGGGCTCCCCGACCCGATGGACGGCGGGTGGCTGCGCACCGGCGACCTGATGCGCCGCGACGCCGACGGGTATTTCCACTTCGTCGACCGCGCCAAGGACATGGTCCGCAGCGGCGGCGAGAACGTGTACTCCGCCGAGGTCGAGCAGGTGCTCGTCCGGCACCCGGGCGTGCTGGACGCCGCGGTGGTCGGCGTGCCGGACGCCCGGTGGGGCGAGGCGGTCAAGGCGCTCGTCGTCGTCCGCGTCGGGACGACGCCCGCCGACCTGGACGCGCACTGCCGCGCCCTGCTCGGCGGGTTCAAGCGGCCCCGCTGGTACGAGTTCGTCGAGGCGCTGCCGCGCAACCACTCCGGCAAGATCCTCAAGCGCGACCTGCGGGCCGCGCACGATCCGGAGCGCTCCGTCCGCCTCGCCGAAGGCGGCTAGAAACGCGTTCGCTCGCGGCGGGGCGGGGGGATGTGGGGCCGGGATGGGGCGGGTCGCCGCGGGGCGGGGGGGGGGTTGGGCGGGGGGGGGGGCGTGGG